>JAUIID010000240.1 GCA_030431615.1 Alphaproteobacteria bacterium | reverse complement strand
TGCCGACGATGCGCATCAGGAAGATGGCAACGATGTTGGCCAGGATGATCGCATAGACGCCGCCCGCCGAGCCGAGCCCGACGTTCTGGCTTTCCAGCACGCGCTGGAAGATCAGGTAGGTGAGCGTGCGGGTGCCGAACGAGCCCTGCGTGGTGACGAAGATCTCGGCGAAGATCGAGAGCAGGAAGATCGTCTGGATCAGGATGACGATGGTGATCGCCCGCGAGAGGTGCGGCAGGACCAGGTGCCAGAAGCGGCTCAGGAGGGGGGCTCCGTCCATCTCCGCCGCCTCCATCTGCTCGCCGTCGAGGGACTGCACGGCGGTGAGGAGGATGAGCGTCGCGAAGGGCAGCCACTGCCAGGACACGATCATGATGATCGAGGTCAGCGAGGCCTGGCTCAGCCACTCGACCGGCTGGGCGCCGAAGAACGACCAGAGATGCGCCAGGAGCCCGTTCACCGGGTCCATGAACATGTTCTTCCAGACCAGGGCCGAGACGGTCGGCATGACGAAGAAGGGCGCGATCACGAGGATGCGGACGATGCCCTGCCCCCACATCGGCTGGTCGAGCAGGAGGGCGAGGAGGATGCCGAGTGCCACGGTGATGATAAGGACACCGCCGACGATGATGAGCGTCGCCTGGATCGAGGGCCAGAAGGCGCTCGACGTGACGAAGCGGATATAGTTGTCGAAGCCGACCCAGCCGAGGTCACCGCCGCGCAGCGGCAGGTAGCTCTTGAAGGAGAAGTAGAGCGTCATGATCAGGGGGACGAGCATCCAGCCCAGGAGCAGCACCACCGCGGGCGCCATCATCCACCTTGCGGCGGACTTGGATTGCTGTGTCGCCATGAGCCTCTCCTTCCCTGCCCGACGGAGGCCCGCCGGGATCGTTCTTCTTCTTGCGGCCGGGCGGGTGCCGGCCTGCCGGGTCTCCTGCCCAGAGGGGACGGCAAGCTGCCGCCCCCTCCGGGCCGGGAGGCACCTCTCAGCGGCCGGCGGTCAGTAGCCGGCGGCTTCCATCTCGTCGGCCGTCAGGGCCTGCGCCTTCTCGAGCGCTTCCTCGACCGACTGCTGACCGGCCAGGGCGGCGGAGATCTCCTGGCCGACCTGGGTGGCGATGCCGGCGAACTCGGGGATCGCCACGAACTGGACGCCGGTATAGGGCACCGGGTCGACGGTGGGCTGGGTCGGATCGGCCGAGTTGATCGAGTTCAGCGTCATCTCGGCGAACGGCGCCGCCTTCACGTATTCCGGGTTCTCGTAGAGGGAGGTCCGGGTGCCGGGCGGGACGTTGGCCCAGCCGACATTCTCGGCGACGAGGGCGGTGTACTCCTTGTTGGTCGCCCAGGCGATGAACGCCTTGGCGGCATCGACCGCGTCGGAGCCGGCCGGGATGGCGAGCGACCAGGCCCAGAGCCAGTTGCCGCGCTTGCCGAGGCCGTTGTCGGGGGCGAGCGCAAAGCCGACCTGGTCGGCCACGGTCGAATCGTCCGGGTTGGTCACGAACGAGGCGGCCACGGTGGCGTCGATCCACATGCCGCACTTGCCCTGCTGGAAGAGCGACAGGTTCTCGTTGAAGCCGTTGGTCGAGGCGCCGGGCGGGCCGTAATTGGTCATCAGCTCCATGTAGGTGTCGAGGGTCTGCGCCCAGGCCTCGCTGTCGAGCTGCGGCACCCAGTCCTCGTCGAACCAGCGCGCACCGAAGGAGTTCGACATGGCGGTCAGGAAGGCCATGTTCTCGCCCCAGCCGGCCTTGCCGCGCAGGCAGATGCCGTAGACCTCGTTCGCCGGGTCGGTCATCGCCGCCGCGGCTTCCTTGATGAAGTCCCAGGTGGGTGCGTCGGGCATCTCGAGCCCGGCCTTCTCCATCAGGTCGGTGCGGTACATGACCATGGAGCTCTCGCCGTAGAAGGGCGCGGCATAGAGCTCGCCGTCGACGGTCAGGCCGCCACGGATGGCCGGCAGGATGTCGTCGGCGTCCCAGGCCTCGGGCAGGTCGTTGAGCGAGACGAGCCAGTCCTGCTGGGCCCAGATGGGCACCTCGTAGGTGCCGATGGTCATGACGTCGAACTGGCCGCCATTGGCGGCAATGTCCTGGGTCACGCGCTGCCGCAGGACGTTCTCCTCGAGGGTGACCCACTCGAGCGTGATGTCGGGATGCTGTGAAGTGAAGTCGTCGGTCAGACCCTGCATGCGGATCATGTCGCCGTTGTTCACGGTGGCGATGGTGACGGTGGTTTGCGCCTGCGCGCTGCCGGCGGCGATCAGCGCCATGGCCGACGCGGCGTAGAGTGAACGTTTCAGGTTCATCTGGCTGCTCCCTGTTTCTTGCGTTTGGCGATCGGAAGCTATGCCAGACCCCACCGGGTGTCAATCATAAAATTTACGCGCGCTAACTTTTTTTCACGACAGAATTTCAGGCCGACTGGCGCATCACCAGCTTGCCGTCGAACAGCACCACCTTGCCGGAGGATATGGAGCCGGTTCGTTCGGAGTCGATCAGGGAGAGCAGGATCTCGACGCTGCGCGCCGCGATGGCGGCGTAGTCCTGCGACACGGTCGTGAGCGGCGGGCAGGTGAAGCGCGCGAAGGGATGGTCGTCATGGCCGGCCACCCTGAGGGCGCAGCCATGCCCGCGCCCCACCCGCAGCCCCTTCTCGTAGGCGGCGGCGAGCAGGCCGATGGCGAGACGGTCATTGCTGCAGAGCACGGTATCCGTGGCGAACCGGCGCCGCTCGATCGCCTGCAGCCCGCCGCGATAGCCGATCGCCTCGAACTCCCAGTCATGGCCGTCGATCTGCACGATCTGCGGCGGGTGGCCGAGCCGCTCCATGATCGCCAGATAGGCGGCATGGCGCTTCCTGGCGTTCGGGTTGGCCGGGGTCTTCATCTCGAAGAGGCAGGGCGGCTCGCCGGTCCGGCAGAGATAGTCGACGATGAGCGCGATGCTCTGCCCGTTGTCCGAGCCGATGAAGGCCTCGCCCACGTCGTCGATGCGGCTGTCGAAGAGGACCGCCGGCACGTCGGCGCAGAAGCGCTCGATCGCGGTCCGGTCGGAGGCCCGGCCGAGGGGGGCCAGAAGGACGCCCGCCGGCCGGAGCAGGCGGAGATTGTCCAGGTTCTCGATCTCCAGCGCCGGCTCGCCGTGCGAGCTGAGCAGGATGGTCCGGTAGCCGGCGGCGATGCACAGCCGCTCGATGGTGCGGGCGATCTCGGCGAAGAACGGGTCGGCCAGGTAGGGCACCACGATGCCGACCGTCTTCGTCAGGCGGCGGTTCTGGTTCATCGCATAGATATTCGGGCGGTAGTCGAACCGTTCGAGCGCCGCCTCGATGCGCTCGCGCGTGGTGCGTCGCACGCTTGCCGGATCGTTGAAGTATTTGGAGACGGTCGGCCGGGAGATGCCGCTGGCAGCGGCGAATTCCTCCATGTTCCTGATCTTCTGCTCCGCCATGCCCTCGCCCGGGAAACTCAAGTTTTACATCTCGCGCGCAAAAATCATATTACGCGCGCTAATTTCTTGCGTCACACTAGGCGCGGTAAAATTGCATCGTCAAGGCTTTCGCTCGAACCGGCGGTGCGGGGCCGGCGGGCCGGCCGACCCGGTCTGGCGGCGTAGCCAGCCGATAGGCCCTGCCTATCAGGTACTCCGAAATACCGGCTTGCGCCGATTGGCTGCGCGCCCCTAGCCTGCCGGCCAACGTGTTGCGGGGGGCAATCGGGCCATGAAGAAGCGGCCGAACATCATTCTGGTGACGACCGACCAGCATCGGGGCGACTGCTTCGGCTTCGAGGGCCGCAAGGTGAAGACGCCGCATCTCGACGCGTTCGCCGAGCGCGGCACGCGCTTTGCGCATTGCACCACCGCCAACCCGATCTGCCAGCCGTCGCGGGCCTCGATCCTGACCGGGCTCTATCCCTTGACCCATGGCGTGCGCGACAACGGCATCGACCTGCCGGGGGAGACGGGCGAGAACGGCTGGGCGGGCCGGCTGACGGCGGGCGGCTACGAGACGGCCTTTCTCGGCAAGGCGCATTTCTCCACCGTGCGCACGTTCGCGCCGACCGGCCGGCCGGAATGCCAGTTCAGTGCGCGCGACTACGACGTGGCGAGCTGGTTCGGGCCGTATATGGGCTTCGACCATGTCGAGCTGATGCTGATGGGCCACTTCAATCTGCTGCCCAAGGCGCCGCCCGACGTCATGCACTACGAGGACTGGTTCTTCGCCGACGGCAAGGGCGAGGAGAAGCTCAGGGCCTATGCCGAGCGGCTGCCGCCCGAGAGCGGGTTCAACCAGAGCTGGCACTCGGCCCTGCCGCCGCTCTGGCACACCTCGACCTGGTGCGGCGACCGGGCGGTCGAGTTCATCAAAGAGGACCACGACGAGCCCTTCGCACTCTGGGTCTCTATTCCCGACCCGCACACGCCGTTCGATGCGCCCGAGCCCTGGAGCCGCATGCACGACCCGGCGGCGGTCGACCTGCCGCCGCACCGCACGCGGGACTTCACGGGCAGGCCCTGGTGGCACGAGGCGTCGCGCGTCAACGAGCCGGTGATCGAGAACGACGAGTACCGCCAGATCCGGGCGAACTGGTCCAGGCCCGGGCAGCTGCCGGACGAGGTGCTGGCCGAGGTGATCGCCAACTATTACGGCATGGTCTCGCTCGCCGACCACACCTTCGGGCGAATCGTCCAGGCGGTGCGCGAGGCCGGGATCGAGGACGAGACCTACATCATCTTCACGAGCGACCATGGCGACTGGCTCGGCGACCACGGGCTCCTGCTGAAGGGGCCCATGCATTATGACGGGCTGATCCGGGTCGGCATGCTGATCGCAGGACCCGGCATCCCGCAGGGTGCGGTGGTCGACCAGCCGGTGTCGCTGGTCGATCTCCATCCGACCATGCTGGACCTCGCCGGCGTCGCCGACGACCGGCAGCGGCACGGGCAGAGCCTCATGCCGGTGATCAGGGGCGAGGAGACCCGGAGCCACTCCTTCCTCGAGTGGCACCTCGCAGCCTCACGCTGCGGCGTCGAGCTGCAGCTGCGCACCGTCCGCACGCCCACGCGCAAGCTCACGGTCGACCTCATCTCGGAGGCGGGCGAGCTCTATGATCTGGCCAACGACCCCTACGAGACCCGAAACTGCTGGGACGACCCGGCCTATCGCGACGACCGCCGCCAGCTCATGGCGCATGTCGCGGCACGGCCGGCTGACGAGCTTGCCGAGCCCCTGCCCGTGGTCGGCATGGCCTGAGGGTGGGAAGCGGGGCCGGGACGCCGGCCCCGGAGCGAAGGACGAGCAACCATGATCCGGGAGAAATCACGATGAGACCGATCCTCAAGCTGGCTTTGGTCGCGGCCACGGTGCTGGTGCCGATGGCGGCACAGGCGGAATTTCCGGAGAAGCCGGTCACCATCGTGGTGCCCTCGGCGCCGGGTGGCGGCGGCGACATGGTCGCCCGCACGCTGCTCCGGCTGAACGAGGAGCGGAACGGGCTCGGCGTGCCCATCGTCGTGCAGAACTCGCCCGGCGGTGGTGGTGCGGTCGCCTCGCGCCAGGTGCTGGCGGCGGAGCCCGACGGCTACACGATCCTCGCCCTGCACCAGGGCCTGATCACGGCCAATGTCCTGGGCGTCACCGATTTCGGGCCGGAGGCCTTCGAGCCGGTCGCCCAGGTGGTGGGCCAGTGCGTGGTCTATGCCGCGGCACCGAACAGCCCCTATGCGACCTATGACGACCTCGTGGCGGCGGCGAAGTCGGGCACGCGGATCCGCGAGGCCGCCAATATCGGTGCGGTGGCGCATTTCGCCTCGATGATGCTCAACAACGCGGCCGGCATCGAGGTTTCGGTGGTCCAGGCCGGACAGGGCTCGGAGCGGCTGGCCTCGCTGATGGGCGGCCACACCGACGTCTCCATCTTCACCGTGGCGGAGGTTCTGGCCTATGCGGAGAACGGTGTGACCGGGCTCGCCATCCTGACCGACGAGCGCGACCCCGCCCTTCCCGACGTGGCGACTGCCGCCGAGCAGGGCTACGATGTCGAGTTCTGCATCGGCAACTGGCTGATGGCGCCGAAAGGGACCCCGCCCGAGGTCATCGCGACGCTCGTGGAAGGCCTCGAGACGATGCTGGACGACGATGCGGTGCGGGCCGAGTGGCGGGAGCGGGGCTTCGACCCGCGGCTGATCACCGGCGACGACTTCAAGACGCTGATCGACCAGTCGACCGCGACCATCACCGAGCTGGGTGCCAACATCCCGCGCTGAGCCGACCTGCCGCCCGGGGCCTGCCGGCCCCGGGCTTCGCGCATCGAGAGGAGTGGAAGAGCTGGTCAACCATCTGGCCGCGGCGATCTTTGGCGTCCTGGTCGCGGTGCCCGTGCTCATCGCCAGCCAGTGGATCCCGCAGTTCAACTACGACGTGGTGGGCGGCCGGGCCTTCCCCATCGCACTGGCCCTGCTGCTGCTGGGGCTCTCGGGAGCGAAGGCGGTCCTCGCCTGGCGGGCCTGGCGGCGCCAGCGCGAGGCGGGCCAGCCGGCGGCGGCAGCGGTCTGGGCGCCGGAGCGGCCGGCCCGGGTCGTGCTGGCGGCGACGGCGGCTTATGCCCTCCTGCTCTTCGTGCGGGTCGACTTCATCTGGCTCTCGGGCGCCTACATGCTGGCCGCCGGCGCCCTGAGCCGGCCGGACCGGCGAAGCCTGATCGAGGCGCTCGCCATGGCCGGCTTCGTCGTGCTCGCCTTGCTCGGCATGGAAGCCTTCTTGAACCTGCGGCTGATCGGCCGTTGACCGGCAACCGGAGAGCCGCGTGCCCGAGTTCCTGAGCCTCTCGTCGCTGCTGTTCGCCGTCATCGGCGCCCTCTCGGGGCTCGTGGTCGGCGCCATTCCCGGGATCGGCCCGGCGAGCCTCATCGCCCTCACCGTGCCCCTGACGCTCTCGATGAGCAGCGTCGATGCCATCGTCATGCTGGTCGGCATGTATGTGGGCGGGGTGAGCGGCGGCATGGTGAGCGCCGCCCTGTTGCGGATGCCGGGCACGCCATCCTCGATCATGACGACGCTCGATGCGTTCCCCATGGCCCAGGCGGGCTATCCCGAGCGGGCGCTCGCCATCTGCATCGGCGCCTCGCTGATCGGCGGTCTCGTCGCCGGTGCGGTGCTTTTGACCCTGGCGAAGCCGCTTTCGATCTGGGGCACCTATTTCGGCCCCTGGGAGTATTTCACGCTGATCAGCATGGGCCTCGTGCTCATGGCGTCGGTGGTTGCCGGCAACGTGCTGGGCGGCCTGATGTCCGGCGTGCTCGGCCTGCTCGTGGCGGTGCCGGGGGTCAGCGCCGCCGATGGGGCGCTCCGGCTCACCTTCGGTGTGGGGCCCCTGGTGGGAGGCTTCGCCACGCTGCCGGTGCTGCTCGGCCTCTTCGTCGTCGGCACGGCGCTCACGGCACTCCTCCACAAGGAAAAACCGACAGAGCAGATCGGGCTGAAGGGCAACCCGGTCGGACCTATGCTGCCGCTCTTCCGGTCGAACACGGTGAACCTGCTGCGCTCGTCGCTCATCGGCACCTGGATCGGCATCCTGCCCGGCGTAGGTGCCAGCATCGCCTCGATGGTT
>JAUIID010000239.1 GCA_030431615.1 Alphaproteobacteria bacterium | reverse complement strand
TCGAGATGTCCTGGCGGCGGATGACGCCCCGGTCACGCAGCGTGAGCGTGATGGCGCCGATGATGGCGACCAGGAGGATCAGGCCCGCCGCCTGGAAGGCGTAGAAATAGTCGGTGTAGAGCAGCCGCCCGAGCGCTTCAGTGTTGGTCACGCCGCTGTCGATCGGCGGGGAGGGGCTGCCGATCTCGCCGCCGGCGAGCGTCCAGGTGCCGCCGACGAGGACGAGCTCGATGAGCAGGATGATGCCGACGAGCAGGCCGATCGGCAGGTACTGCAGGGCACCCTCCCGCATCCGCACCGAGCTGATGTCGAGCATCATGACGACGAACATGAAGAGGACGGCGACCGCGCCGACATAGACGACCACCAGCACCATCGCGAGGAACTCGGCGCCGATCAGCACGAAGAGCCCCGCCGCGTTGAAGAAGGCGAGGATCAAAAACAGCACCGAATGGACCGGATTGCGGGCCGCCACGACCATCACCGCCGCGGCGGTGGCCACGAAGGCGAGGATGTAGAAGAGGAAGAGGCTGATGGTCATGGGCTGGGCGTTTCCGACGGCGCGGGGGCCGAGGTCAGCGTGTGCAGGAGGGGCTTAGCGGTAGGGTGCATCTGCGGCAAGGTTCTGGGCGATCTCGCGTTCCCAGCGCGCCCCGTTCGCGAGCAGCTTCTCCTTGTTGTAGAAGAGCTCGGCCCGGGTCTCCGCGGCGAATTCGAAGTTCGGCCCCTCGACGATCGCGTCGACCGGGCAGGCCTCCTCGCAGAAGCCGCAATAGATGCACTTGGTCATGTCGATGTCGTAGCGCGTGGTGCGCCGGCTGCCGTCGGCGCGCGGCTCGCTCTCGATGGTGATGGCCTGGGCCGGGCAGACCGCCTCGCAGAGCTTGCAGGCGATGCAGCGCTCCTCGCCGTTCGGATAGCGCCGCAAGGCGTGCTCGCCGCGAAAGCGGGGGCTGAGCGGCCCCTTCTCGTAAGGATAGTTCAGCGTCGCCTTGCGCTTGAACATGTACTTCAGCGTCAGCCCGAAGCCGACGACCAGCTCCTGCCAGAGAAAGCTTCGGGCGACGCGGTCGAGAGCGATCATGGCAAGGACTCCGCCATCTCAGCGAGGCAACATGTCGAAATAGACGAGAAAGCCGGAGGTCAGCACGACCCAGGCGAGCGACAGCGGCAGGAAGATCTTCCAGCCCAGCCGCATGAGCTGGTCGTAGCGGTAGCGCGGCAGGGTCGCCCGGGCCCAGATGAAGATGAAGAGGACGAGGCAGACCTTCAGGATGAACCAGATCGGCCCCGGGATCAGCGTGAAGGGGAAGATCGCGAAGGGTGGCAGCCAGCCGCCGAGGAAGAGGATGACGGCGATGGCGCTCATCAGGATCATGTTCATGTATTCGCCCAGGAAGAAGAGGGCGAACGTCATCGACGAGTATTCGACATTGTAGCCGGTGACCAGGGTCGCCTCGTCCTCCGGCAGGTCGAACGGATGGCGGTTGGTCTCGGCGAGGATCGAGACGATGAAGATCATGAACATCGGGAAGTGCGGGATCGCGTACCAGAGCCCCGTCTGGGCCAGAACGATCTCCGAGAGGTTCAGGGATCCCGCGGTGATCAGCACGTTGATGATGATCAGCCCGATGGCGATCTCGTAGGAGACCATCTGGGCCGAGGACCTGAGCGCGCCGAGGAAGGCGTAGCGCGAGTTCGACGCCCAGCCGGCCATGATGATGCCGTAGACGCCGAGCGAGCTGATGGCGAAGAGGTAGAGCACGCCGACATTGATGTTGGCGAGCACCAGCCCGTAGCCGAACGGGATGACGGCCCAGCCGACCAGCGCCAGGACGAAGGTCACCATCGGCGCCAGGACGAAGACGATCTTGTTGGAGCCGGTCGGGATGACCGTCTCCTTGAAGAAGAGCTTCGCCCCGTCGGCGAGCGGCTGCAGCAGCCCGTAGGGACCCACCGTCATCGGCCCCTGGCGGAGCTGGATGGCGCCGATGATCTTGCGCTCGGCATAGGTGAGATAGGCCATGGCGAGCATCAGCGGCACGGCGATGACGAGCACGTAGAAGACGATCACGATGACCGGCCAGAGGGTGTCGCTCCAGATCTCAGCCATGGGTGCCGGTCGCCTCCCGCCGGGTGCCCTGGACGAAGAGCTCGCTGCACTGCTGCATGACCACCGACGCCCGGGCGATCGGGTTCGTGAGGTAGAAATCGGCGACGGTCGGGGCGAAGGGCTCGCCGCCCATCTCGCCCTCGTGGCCGAACGGCTCGAAGGGGGCGGGCGCTATCTCGTCGATCCGTTCCAGATGCGGCGCCAGCTCGGCCATGCGCTGGCGAACCTGGCCGAGTGTATCGAGCTTCACCTCCGTGCCCAGTGCTGCCGCCAGGGCCCGCAGGACCTTCCAGTCCTCCTTGGCCTCGCCGGGTGGGAAGACGGCGAGCTTGGCCCGCTGCGGCCGGCCCTCGGTGTTCACGTAGGTCGCATGCTTCTCTGTATAGGCGGCCCCCGGCAGGATCACGTCCGCGGCATGCACGCCGCGATCGCCGTGGGTCCCGAGATAGACCGTGAAGGTGTCCTTGAGGCCGGAGAGGTCGACCTCGTCCGCGCCAATCAGGAAGACGACGTCGAGCGCGCCCGGGGCGACCATCTCGGCGACCGTCTTGCCGCCGTCTCGAGGCACCAGCCCGAGATCGAGCCCGCCGACCCGGGCGGCTGCCGTGTGCAGGACGTTGAAGCCGTTCCAGCCCTCGCCGATCATGCCGAAGCGCTCGGCCAGGCGCGAGGCGAGGGCGAGGGCGGCAGCACCGTCCGGCCGGGCCAGCGGACCCTGGCCCAGGATCAGCATGGGCCGTTCCGCCTGCTCGAGCACGTCGGCGAAGCTGTGCTGGCCATCGGCGAGCTCGCCGAGCGTCTGCGCCCCGGCGCCGAGCTCGGTGACCGGGTAGGTGAGATCGAACGGTGTGCCGATCCGCCCCACCTTGAACCCGCCGTGCCGTTGGCGCTTGCGCAGCCGGGCATTGATGAGGGGTGCCTCGTACCGCGGGTTGGTGCCGATCAGGAGGCAGGCATCCGCCCGCTCGATGCCGGCGATCGTCGTGTTGAAGAGATATTCGCCGCGGGCCCCGCCGCCGAGTTTCATGCCGTCCTGGCGGCAGTCGACATGCGGCGAGCCGAGGCCGGCTGCCAGCTCCTTCACCAGGACCATGGTCTCGCAATCGACGAGATCACCGACCACGAAGCCGATGCGGTCGCCGCTCACCCCGTCGAGCCGCTCCTTGATGGCGGCGAAGGCGTCCCGCCACGAGACCTGGCCGAGGCGGCCGTCCGTCTTCGCGAAGGGAACGTCGAGCCGCCGCTTCTTCAGCCCGTCATAGGCGAAGCGGGTCTTGTCGGAGATCCACTCCTCGTTGACGTCCTCGTGCAGCCGCGGCAGCACGCGCATGACCTCGCTGCCGCGGGCATCGATGCGGATGTTCGAGCCGACCGCGTCCATGACGTCGATCGATTCGGTCTTCCTGAGCTCCCAAGTGCGCGCCCGGTACTCGTAGGGCTTCGAGTTCAGCGCACCCACCGGGCAGAGATCGATGATGTTGCCCGAGAGCTCGGAGCTGAGCGCGCTCTCGACCCAGGTCGTGATCTCCATGTGCTCGCCGCGATGGCAGGCGCCGAGCTCCTCGACTCCCGCCACCTCGTTGATGAAGCGGATGCACCGCGTGCAGTGGATGCAGCGCGTCATGTGCGTCGAGATCAGGGGGCCCAGGTACTTGTCGGGGACGGGCCGCTTGTTCTCCTTGAAGCGCGAATGATCCGGCCCGTAGAAGAGCGTGATGTCCTGCAGATCGCACTCGCCGCCCTGATCGCAGATCGGGCAGTCAAGCGGATGATTGATCAACAATAATTCCAAAACACCCTTGCGGGCCTTGTGGACCTGCTCGGTATCCGTCTTGATGACCATGCCGTCGGCGGCAGGCATGGCGCAGGACGCGATCGGCTTCGGCGACTTCTCCATCTCGACCAGGCACATCCGGCAATTGCCGGCGATGTTCAGCCGCGGGTGGAAGCAGAAGACCGGAATCTCGCGACCGGCCGCCTCGCAGGCCTGCAGCACGGTCGAGCCGGCCGGCACCTCGACTTCCTGCCCATCGATCGTCAGCTTCGGCATGCCGGCTCCAACCTATTCCGCCGCGACCTGACGGGCCGCGGTATATTCATGAATGCGCCGCTCGATCTCCGGGCGGAAATGCCGGATCAGCCCCTGCACGGGCCAGGCGGCGGCATCGCCGAGGGCGCAGATGGTGTGGCCCTCGATCTCCTTGGTGACGTCCCAGAGCAGATCGATCTCGTCGACCCGCGCACGGCCCTCGGCCATCCGCGTCATCATCCGCCAGAGCCAGCCCGTGCCCTCGCGGCATGGCGTACACTGGCCGCAGGACTCGTGCATGTAGAACTTCGAGAGCCGGGCGATCGCCTTCACGATATCCGTGCTCTTGTCCATGACGATGACCGCCGCCGTGCCGAGGCCTGAGCCGACGGCGCGCAGGCTGTCGAAATCCATGTTGATGTCGTCGCAGACGGATTTCGGCATCAGCGGCACCGACGAGCCGCCCGGGATGACGGCGAGCAAATTGTCCCAGCCGCCGCGCACGCCGCCGCAGTGCCGGTCGATGAGCTCCCGGAGCGGAATGCCCATCGCCTCCTCGACGTTGCACGGGTTGTTGACGTGGCCGGAGACGCAGAAGAGCTTGGTGCCGCTGTTCTTCTCGGGCCCGATGCCGGCGAACCATTCCGGGCCGCGCCGCAGGATCGTCGGCGCCACCGCGATGGTCTCGACATTGTTCACCGTGGACGGCCGGCCGTAGAGCCCGACCATCGCCGGGAAGGGCGGCTTGAGGCGCGGCTGGCCCTTCTTGCCCTCCAGCGACTCGATCAGGCCGGTTTCCTCGCCGCAGATATAGGCGCCGGCGCCGCGATGGAGATGAAGGTCGTAGTCATAGCCGGAGCCGGCCGCATTGGTGCCGAGCAAGCCCGCGGCATAGGCCTCGTCGATGGCGCGCTGCAGGATCTCCGCCTCGCGCACGTACTCGCCGCGGATATAGATGTAGCCGGCGGTGCAGCCCATGGCGGCACCGGCGATCAGGCAGCCCTCGACCAGCTTCTGCGGCTCGTGCCGCATGATCTCGCGGTCCTTGCAGGTGCCGGGCTCGCTCTCGTCGGCATTGACCACGAGATAGACCGGCCCGTTCGCCTCCTTCGGCATGAAGGACCACTTGAGGCCGGTGGGGAACCCGGCCCCGCCGCGCCCGCGCAGGCCCGAGGCCTTCATCTGGTCGACCAGCCAGCCGCGACCCTTCTGGATCAGCGCCGCCGTGCCGTCCCAGTCGCCGCGCGACTTGGCGGCGTCCAGGTCCGGGCCCTGGTCGCCGTAGAGATTGG
Source organism: Alphaproteobacteria bacterium (assembly GCA_030431615.1). Taxonomy (GTDB): domain Bacteria; phylum Pseudomonadota; class Alphaproteobacteria; order Geminicoccales; family Geminicoccaceae; genus SLRI01. The sequence continues at coordinate 2,208 of JAUIID010000239.1, read as the reverse complement.
TGAAGATGCGATCCTTGTCGTGGAGCATGGCTCAGTCCGTGTCCTTCCCGGCCGTCTTCGACTCGCCCGGTTTCGGGTCGACCGCCACGATCTCGTCGTCCAGCGTACCGTTCTTAACCTTCTCGACCTGCTCCTCGGCAGCATCGGCGAGCTTGGAGTCGGGATCGGGCTGGTTGTCGACCGGCCGCCCCTTGCGTTCCGGCTCGTTGTCCGCCGCCGGCGCGCCGCCGGCGCGCTCCCGGTCGGGCCGGGGCTTGGTGAGAAGGGTGTGCCGCTCGCCCACGGGCTCGGAGCCCTTGCGCCCGGATTGCGGCCCCGGCGCTGGTTGCTCGCCGGACTTGATCGCCTCGAGCACCGCCTTCGTCCGCTCGTAGGTCAGGTCCTCGTAATAGTCGTCGTCGATCCACATCATCGGCGCGTTGCAGCAGGCGCCGAGGCACTCGAACTCGCGCAGGAAGAACCGGCCGTCCTCGGTGCTCTCGCCGATGCCGACGCCGAGCACCTCCTTGGCCGCGCGGACGACGTCGTCGGAGCCGCAGAGCCAGCAGGGGGTCGTCGTGCAGACCCGTACCTGGATCCGGCCGGTCGGCTCCGTGTTGAACATGTCGTAGAAGCTCGCGACCTCGTAGACCCTGATCCGCGGGATCTCGAGGAAGTCGGCCACATGGTCGAGCGCCGCGCGCGGCAGCCAGCCGCCATGCTGCTTCTGCGCCAGGTGCAGCAGCGGCATGACAGCGCTCTGCTTCCTGGCCTCGGGATAGCGCGCCATGATCCGCTCGATCTCGGAGCCGTGCTCCGGGGCGAAGCTGAACGTGGCGATGTCGGGCGAAAAGCTCACCGGTCGATCTCTCCGAACACAATGTCCATCGAGCCGATGATCGCGACGACATCGGCCAGTTGGTGACCCTTGGACATCTCGTCCAGCGCCTGGAGGTGGACGTAGCCAGGCGAGCGGATCTTGCACCGGTACGGCCGGTTGGTGCCGTCCGAAACGAGATAGACGCCGAACTCGCCCTTGCCGCTCTCGACCGCGGCATAGACCTCGCCCTCGGGCACGTGCACGCCCTCGGTGTAGAGCTTGAAGTGATGGATGAGGGCCTCCATCGAGCGCTTCATGTTGGCGCGCGAGGGTGGGGTCACCTTCTTGTCGTCGGTGCGCACCGGGCCCGGCCGCATCTGGTCCAGGCACTGCCGGACGATCTTCATCGACTCCTTAACCTCGAGCATGCGCACGAGGTAGCGGTCCCAGCAGTCGCCGTTCCTGCCGACCGGGATGTCGAAATCCATGCGCTCGTACATCGCGTAGGGCTCGGCCTTGCGCAGGTCCCAGGCGACGCCGGAAGCGCGCAGCATCGGGCCGGAGAAGCCGAGATTGAAGGCGTCCTCGGCGGTGACCACGCCAATCTCGACGGTGCGCTGCTTGAAGATCCGGTTCTCGGAGAGGAGGTTGTCGACATCCTCGAAGAGCGGCCCGAAGCCGTCGAGCCAGGCGGCGATGTCCTCGGCCAGCCCGGCCGGCAGGTCGCGCGCGACCCCGCCGAAGCGGTAGTAGTTGGCGTGCATCCGGGCGCCGCAGGCGCGCTCGTAGAACACCATCAGCTTCTCGCGCTCCTCGAACATCCAGAGCAGCGGCGTCATCGCCCCGCAGTCGAGCGCCATGGTCGTGATGTTGAGGAGATGGTTCAGGATCCGGGTGATCTCGTCGAAGAGCGTACGAATATAGAGTGCCCGCTCCGGCACCTCGACCTCGAGCAGCTTCTCGACGGCCAGCACGTAGGCGTGCTCCTGGCAGAGCATCGAGCAGTAATCGAGCCGGTCGAAATAGGGGATGTTCTGCAGATACGGGCGATACTCGATCAGCTTCTCGGTGCCGCGATGCAGGAGGCCGATATGCGGGTCCGCCCGCTCGACCACCTCGCCGGACATCTCGAGCACCAGCCGCAGCACGCCATGCGCCGCCGGGTGCTGGGGCCCAAAATTCACGGTGAAGCTGCGCAGATCGACTTCGGCCATGCGTTCCTCGGTCAGGTTCCTTTAACGGGCAGGGCGGCTCAGGCGGCCGGGTCCACTGCCTTCTCGTCGCCGGGCAGCAGACCGCCCGACCCCTCCCAGGGGCTCAGGAAGTCGAAGTTGCGGAAATCCTGGCGCAGCTTGACCGGCTCGTAGACCACCCGCTGCTGCTCGTCGTCGTAGCGCATCTCGACATAG
>JAUIID010000238.1 GCA_030431615.1 Alphaproteobacteria bacterium | reverse complement strand
GGCGATGCCAATGCCGACCTTCATCGGCTCGCCGTCCGGGGCACCGGTCAGGCTCATGATCCCGCCATAGCCCTGTGCCAGGTAGTCGTAGCCGGCGCGGTCGGCATAGGGACCGGTCTGGCCGAAGCCGCTGATCGAGCAGTAGACGAGGCCGGGGAACTCGTCCTTCAGCGAGGCGTGGTCGAGCCCGTAGCGGGCGAGTGTGCCGGCCTTGAAGTTCTGCACCAGCACGTCCGAGCTCGCGAGCAGGGAGCGGATCAGGGCCTGGCCCTCGGTGGTCGCGATGTCGATCGCCACCGAGCGCTTGTTGCGGTTCGCCGCGAGGTAATAGGCGCTCTCGTTGGTGTCGCCGCCGTCCTTCGCCGGGGCATAGGGCGGGCCCCACTTGCGCGTGTCGTCGCCCGCACCCGGCTTCTCGATCTTGAGCACGTCGCAGCCGAGGTCGCCCAGGAGCTGGGTGCAGGTCGGACCGGCGAGAATCCGGGTCAGGTCGAGAATGCGGAAATGGGCGAGCGCTGACGGCATGGTTACCTCCCGGAACGGCTGCGCAGGACGTAGCCCGGCCGGTGCCGGTGCGGCAAGGGCCAGCCGTGCCGAGGCTCAGGGCTCGAGCAGGAAGCTCGCCGCCAAAGCCCAGAGGACCAGAAGCGCGCCGCCGAGCGGATCGAGCCCGTCCCGGCGGGCCAGCGCCAGCCAACCGAAACGCAAGAGGCCGAGCGCGAAGAACGGCAGGACCAGATAGCCGCCGGCGCGGGCGAGGGACATCAGTGCCGGGTCGCCGGCGAGCAGGGCGGCGTGGGCGCCGATGGCGACGACCAGGCCGACCGCGACGGCCGTCTCGAGGAAACCGATGCGGCGATCATTCTCCACCTCGCGCGTGGCGGCCGCGGCGGCCTCGATCCGCAGCCGCTCAGCGGCGGCGAAGGCGAGGCCGATGCCCCCGCCCAGCGCCAGCCAGTCGAGGTTTCGCTCGAGATCGAGGGCGACGAGTGCGAGATCGACGAGCAGGGCGGCCGCGAGGGCCCTGAGCCCGATCCGAACCAGCCAGTCCCGGTCGGCACGGGCCGCATGCTCGAGCATGGCGACCGCGGCGAAGTGCGCAAGTGGCCAGACGGCGCCCGGGCCAACGGCGAGACCCAGCCCGGCGCCGATGGCGATGCCGAGCGCTGCCGGGGTGGCACGCCAGCCCGTATCGAGGCCGAAATCGATGGCCAGCACGGCGGCGACGAGGCAGCCGACCCGCAGGATGTCGGCCGGTGTGCCGACATGTGGCAAGAGGAGGATCGGCAGGAGGAGGACCAGCCGCTCGAGCAGGCGCGCCCCGCCGCCGGCCGGATACGCCGCAACGGGGCTCCAGGCCATGGCCCATCCGCTCTCGGGTATGCTTCGCACCATGGGCCGTCACTCCGTCCGGGCCACCCCGTCCGATCGCGGGGCTCGCTCGGACCCTAGGGACCGGTGGTTACCATCCGGTTAACCATCCGAGGGGCATGCCGCCTTGACAGGCGATGCCAATAGGCCACATTGCAGAATGTGGACCGATATGGTCCCGGTTCGTTCGCAGCCCTGCTGCATCGACCCAACCGGGTCGGTTCGGCTCCGGCCTGCTGAATATGGGGACGGGTGGACGGCCTTGATCAGACTGAGCAAGCTCGCGGACTATGGCATTGTCATCATGACGCACCTGGCGCATCCGGGGCGCATGCAGGAGAGTGCCCAGGAGATCGCGCTGGCGACCCAGGTGCCGCCGGCGATGGCGAGCAAGATCCTGAAATCGCTGGCTCGCGCCGGTCTGCTGCGGTCGCAGCGCGGGGTCAAGGGCGGCTACGAGCTGGCGCGGTCGCCGCACGCCGTCTCCATGGCCGAGATCATCGAGGCCCTTGACGGACCGATAGCACTCACCGACTGCGTCGACGGCGCGCATGGTGACTGCACGATCGAAGCGCTCTGCCCGGCGCGCACCAACTGGGATCGCATCAACACGGCGATCCGGGAAGCGCTCGGCAGCGTATCGCTCGACGAGATGGCAAGCACCATCCCGAGGGCGTTCCTCACCCTCGAGGAACAGCATCGGGTCGAGGCGCCACGCCGGGTCCTGGCCGGGCCCTAGGCTCACGGGCGGCCCTGATGCGCCGGTCGGCCCAAGCCGCCGGCAAGACAGTTTTTCTTGGAGCTTTGACGAATGGCGACGGCACTCGAGACGGTTCAGGACTACGCTGCAAAGGCCTACAAGTACGGCTTTTCGACGGCGATCGAGTCCGACATGGCGCCGAAGGGCCTGAATGAGGACATCGTCCGCCTGATCTCGGCCAAGAAGAACGACCCCGAGTGGCTGGCCGAATGGCGGCTCGAGGCCTTTCGCCGCTGGCTCACCATGGAGGAGCCAACTTGGCAGAAGGTGCACTACCCGCCGATCGACTATCAGGACGTGCACTACTACGCGGCGCCGAAGATCAAGGAGCGGCCGAAGAGCCTCGACGAGATCGATCCGGAGATCCGCTCGACCTACGACAAGCTCGGCATTCCCATCAAGGAGCAGGAGATCCTGGCCGGCGTCGCCGTCGACTATGTCTGGGACAGCGTCTCGGTGGCGACCACCTTCCGCGCCAAGCTCGAGGAGCTCGGCATCATCTTCTGCTCGGTCTCGGAGGCGGTGCACGACCATCCGGAGCTGGTGCGGAAGTATCTGGGCTCGGTGGTGCCGGCCGGCGACAACTTCTTCGCGGCGCTGAATGCGGCGGTCTTCACCGACGGCAGCTTCGTCTACGTGCCCAAGGGCGTGCGCTGTCCGATGGAGCTCTCGACGTATTTCCGCATCAACGAGATGAACACCGGGCAGTTCGAGCGGACGCTGATCATCGCCGAGGCGGGCTCGTACGTCTCCTATCTCGAGGGCTGCACGGCGCCGCAGCGCGACGAGAACCAGCTCCATGCGGCGGTGGTCGAGCTGATCGCCCTCGATGACGCGGAGATCAAGTACTCGACGGTGCAGAACTGGTACCCCGGCAATGCCGAGGGCAAGGGCGGCATCTACAACTTCGTGACCAAGCGCGGCACCTGCCGCGGCAAGCGCTCGAAGATTTCGTGGACGCAGGTCGAGACCGGCTCCGCCATCACCTGGAAATACCCGTCCTGCATCCTGCAGGGCGACGATTCGGTCGGTGAGTTCTACTCGGTCGCGGTGACCAACAACGCCCAGCAGGCCGACACCGGCACCAAGATGATCCATATCGGCAAGCGCACGCGCTCGCGCATCGTCAGCAAGGGCATCTCGGCCGGCCGCGCCGACCAGACCTATCGGGGTCTCGTGCGGATGCAGAAGGGTGCCGAGGGTGCCCGGAACCACACGCAGTGCGATTCCATGCTGATCGGCGACAAGTGCGGCGCCCACACGGTGCCGTATATCGAGATCAAGAACCGCACGGCGCAGGCCGAGCACGAGGCGACGACGAGCAAGATCAGCGACGACCAGCTCTTCTACTGCCGCAGCCGCGGCATCCCCGAGGAGGACGCCGTCGCCCTGATCGTCAACGGCTTCTGCCGCGAGGTGATGAACGAGTTGCCCATGGAGTTCGCCGTGGAGGCCAGGAAACTGCTCGGCATCTCGCTCGAGGGCAGCGTCGGTTGATGGGCCAGGAAAACGTTTCAGATTCAGACGGTTCGAGGGTTGTTTCGATGTTGAAGATCTCTGACCTGCACGTCGCCGTGGACGGCGGCTCGAAGCCGGTCCTCAAGGGGCTGACGCTCGAGGTGGAGCCGGGCGAGGTGCATGCCATCATGGGGCCGAACGGCTCGGGCAAGAGCACGCTCTCCTACGTTCTCGCCGGTCGCGACGGCTACGACGTGACGGGCGGCACGGTGCGCTTCGAGGGCGCGGATCTCCTGGAGCTGGAGGTCGAGGAGCGGGCCGCCGCCGGCATCTTCCTCGCCATGCAGTACCCGGTCGAGATCCCGGGGGTCGCCAACAACTATTTCCTGCGCCAGTCGCTCAACGCGCTCCGCCGGGCGCGCGGCGAGCCGGAGATCAGCGCTGCCGACTTCATCAAGAAGCTCCGGGCGGTGGCCGAGCAGGTCGGCGTCGGGCAGGAGCTGATCAAGCGCGACGTCAATGCCGGGTTCTCGGGCGGCGAGAAGAAGCGCAACGAGATCCTGCAGATGGTGATGCTCGAGCCGAAGCTCTGCGTGCTCGACGAGACCGACAGCGGGCTCGACATCGACGCGCTGAAGACCGTGGCCGACGGGGTGAACTCGCTGCGCAGCCCCGACCGGGGGATGATCGTCATCACCCACTACCAGCGGCTGCTCGACTATATCGTGCCGGACTTCGTCCACATTTTGGCCGACGGCCGGATCCGCAAGACCGGCGGCAAGGAGCTGGCGCTCGAGCTCGAGGAGCAGGGCTACGAGCAGCTGCTCGGCGAGGCGGCGTGACGGCCATGAACGCGCCAGCCCGGGCCACAAGGTCCCGCTACGTGCCGCCGATCCCGGCCTTCGCCGACGCCTTCGCGGCCGCGCGCGCCAGCCTGCCCGGCAAGGAGGCGCCTTCGATCCTCGATTGGCGGCAGCGGCATTTCGACCGGTTCGTCGAGACCGGCCTGCCGACGTCCCGTGTCGAGCAGTGGAAGTACACCAACATCGCCAGGGCCGCGAACGTGCCGATGGCGCTGGCTGCCCGGCCCAATGTCGGGCTCGGCGACGTCCAGCGCTACTTCACGGGCGGGCCGCTGGCGCGTCGGCTGATCTTCGTCAACGGCCACCTCGCGAGCGAGCTCAGCCATGTGCGCGGTCTGCCCCGGGGCATGCGGATCGAAAGCCTCGGCACGCTCCTGCAGGACGAGCCCGACTGGAGTGCCCGGGCACTCGGCGGTCCGGCGGAGCCGCACAGCTTCGCCGACCTGAATGCGGCCTTCCTGCAGTCCGGCGCCTGGATCGAGCTCGGTGACGGCGCCGTGCTCGAGCACCCGCTGCAGCTCCTCTTCCTCACCGTCGGCCAGCCGGCGGCGGTGATGGCGCATCCGCGGATCGTCGTCCGGCTCGGCAAGGAGGCCCGGCTGCATCTCATCGAGACGCATATCGGCCTCGCCGAGGGCCATTGCCTGACCAATCTCGTCGGCCACTACGAGCTCGGCGAGAAGGCGCGGCTGGTGCACGACCGGCTGCAGCTCGGCAGTGCCGGGACCAGCTTCGTCGGCCTCAACCGGCAGCGCCTGGCCGAGCGGGCCGAGCTCAAGCAGACCCTCGCTACGCTCGGCGGGTCGCTGGTGCGCAACGAGACCGACCTCCATCTCGCCGGCCGCTTCGTCGAGGCGCAGCTCAACGGCGTCTACATGCCGATCGGCGAGGAGCATGTCGACAACGTCATCCGCGTGCATCACGAGGCGCCGGACGGCCATTCGGACCAGTTCTACAAGGGTGTGATGGACGGCCGCGCGCATGCCGCCTTTGCCGGCAAGATCATCGTCCACCAGGACGCGCAGCGAACCAACGCCTTCCAGCGCAACAACAATCTGCTGCTGTCGGACGATGCGGAAATCTCGAGCAAGCCCGAGCTCGAGATCTACGCCGACGACGTCAAGTGCAGCCATGGGGCGACCTGCGGCGAGCTCGACCCGACGGCACTCTTCTACCTGCGCAGCCGCGGCCTCGACCGGGCGCAGGCGGAGAGCATCCTCACCTTCGCCTTCGCCGCCGAGGTGATCGAGCGCTTCGTCGATCCTGCCGTCCGCAAGCTCGCCCGCGAGTGCCTGGTCGTCCGCACGCCGGGCGGTGCCGGTCTTTCGGACCTGCTGTGAACGTGCTCGCCACCCGCCCGGCACCACACGCGGCCCTCGATGTCGAGGCGGTGCGCGCCGAGTTCCCGATCCTCGGCACCACCATGCAGGGGCAGAAGCTCGTCTATCTCGACACCGGTGCCAGCGCGCAGAAGCCGCGCGTCGTCATCGATACGCTGACCGAGGTCTACAGCGCCGGCTACGCCAACATCCACCGCGGCGTCTACGAGCTCAGCCAGAGCGCTACGGCCCGGCACGACGAGGCGCGGCGGAAGCTGCAGCGCTTCATCGGGGCGTCCGACTGGCGCGAGATCGTCTTCACGCGGAACGCCACCGAAGCGATCAATCTCGTGGCCCAGTGCTTCACCGCACCGTTGCTTGCCGCGGGCGATGAGATCCTGGTGACCGAGATGGAGCACCACGCCAACATCGTGCCCTGGCAGATCGTGGCCGAGGCCCGGGGTGCCCGGGTGGTGGCCGCACCGGTGACGGATGCGGGCGAGCTCGACCTCGACGCCTTCGAGCCGCTGATCGGCGAGCGGACCCGGATGATCGCCGTGGCCTGGATTTCCAACGTGCTCGGCACGGTGAACCCGGTCGCGGAGCTGGTCGCCATGGCCCGCCGGCACGGCGTGCCGATCCTACTGGATGCGGCCCAGGCGGTGCAGCACACGCGTGTCGACGTGGCCGCACTCGACGCCGATTTCATCGCCTTCTCGGGGCACAAGATGTACGGGCCCTCGGGTGTGGGCGTGCTCTGGGGCAAGGCCGCCCACCTGGAGGCCATGCCGCCCTTCCAGGGTGGCGGCGACATGATCGATCGGGTGAGCTTCCAGGGCACAACCTGGAACGAGATACCCTTCAAGTTCGAGGCCGGCACGCCCGACATTGCCGGGATCATCGCCCTTGGTGCGGCCGTCGACTTCATCGAGGGCCTCGGCATCGAGGCGATCGCCGCCCACGAGGCGGCGCTGCTCGCTTACGCCATGCGGGCCATGCAGCAGGTGCCGGGGCTTCGCCTGATCGGCACGGCACGCGACAAGGCCAGTGTCCTCGCCTTCGAGCTCGAGGGCGCCCATCCGCAGGATATCGGCATGCTGCTCGATCTCGACGGAATCGCCATCCGCACCGGGCACCATTGCGCGATGCCGTTGCACGAGCGGCTGGGGATGACCGGCAGTGCGCGCGCCTCGATCGGCGTCTACAACAACGAGGCGGATATCGACGCCCTCGTCCGGAGCCTCGGGCGGATCGCGGAGATGTTCCAGTGAGAGTGGGGGAAGCGATGGACGACAATGGAGTCGACCGGGGCGCGGACCGTCGCACCGACCAGGGTCTCGACCAGGCCGAGGCGTTCCTCGGTGCCAATGGCGACGAGCAGCCGGCAGCGGCCTCGCCGGAGCGCATGGCCGAGGTGGACCGCCTGGGCGAGGCGATCATCGCCCAGCTCATGACGATCTTCGATCCCGAGATCCCGGTGAACATCTACGAGCTCGGGTTGATCTACAAGATCGACGTCCATGACGGGAACACGGTGACCGTCGACATGACCCTGACCTCGCCCAACTGCCCGGTCGCGGAATCGCTGCCCATGGAGGTCCAGCACAAGATCGAGCAGGTCGAGGGGATCGAGGGCTGCGAGGTGCGCATCGTCTGGGAGCCGACCTGGCATCCGTCGATGATGACCGAAGAGGCGCAGCTGGAGCTGGGCCTCATCTACTAGCGGCTTACGTCGATCGAGTCCTTGTCGCGCTCGCGCAGGCCGCGCATAACCGCGCCATGATCGACCTCGCGTTTCGCCAGAAGCACCTGCTCGGGATCGAGGGGCTGCAGCCTTACGAGATCGCCGACCTGCTGGATTGCTCCGATCGCTATGTCGACCTCAACCGGCGCCCGGCGAAGAAGCTCCAGCTGCTCGACGGGCTGACCCAGATCAACCTCTTCTTCGAGAGCTCGACCCGCACGCTCACCTCGTTCGAGCTGGCCGGCAAGCGGCTCGGCGCCGACGTCGTCAACATGGCGGTGCAGGGCTCGTCGATAAAGAAGG
>JAUIID010000013.1 GCA_030431615.1 Alphaproteobacteria bacterium | reverse complement strand
CGCCGTCTGGAAGAAGGCGTTGTAGAAGGGCAGCTCCTGCATCTGTTCATAGGCGACCCGCGCCAGCCGCTCGCGACCGTAGCCGAGATTGACGCACCAGAGCCCGGCCATGCCGTCGAGGATGCGGTTGCCATCGCTGTCGAAGATGTAGCAGCCCTCGGCATGGGTGATGATCCGGCTGCCCTTGGCTTTGAGCTCGGGAAAGACGGTGAAGGGATGGAGGTGGTGGTCCCGGTCCAGGGTTCGCAGACGGTCGGTCTCGGCGCGCACGTCCATTTTCGATATTCCATAAATGACAAAGAGTTTGGATCAGACGTTGAGCAGCAGGTGCTCACGCTCCCATGAGCTGATCACGCTCTGGTAGGCTTCGTGCTCGGCCTGCTTCACGGCAATCAGAACGCGCACGAACGCCTCGCCGAGCACTTCCTTGAGTTGCGGCGAGCTATTCAGCTTCTTCAGGCCGTCCGGCAATTGCTGTGGCAGGGTCTGGGCCAGCCGGTAGGCGCTGCCCTTGATCTGCTCGGTCGGCTGCAGTTCCTCGCTCATGCCGAGCCAGCCGCAGGCCAGCGAGGCGGCGATCGCCAGATAGGGATTGGCATCGGCCCCGGCTACCCGATTCTCGACTCGGCGCGCCTTGAGGCCGGATTCCGGCACGCGCAGGCCGACCGTACGATTCTCCCAACCCCATTGCACGTTGATGGGTGCATCGGAATGGCGGCGGAGCCGGCGGTAGGAATTCACGTTGGGGGCAAAAAGCGGCATGGCCGCCGGCAGGAAACGCTGCAATCCGGCAATGTGATTAAGGAAGAGTTCCGAGTAAGGCGCTTCCGCACCAGCGAAAAGGTTCTCGCCCGTGTCGATCGAATAGACGCTCTGGTGGATGTGCATCGAGCTGCCAGGCTCGTTCTGCATCGGCTTGGCCATGAAGGTGGCGTAGATGCCGTGCTTCAGGGCAGCCTGCCGGAGCGTCCGCTTGAAGAGGAAGGCCTGATCGGCGAGGGCCAGCGGATCGCCGTGGTTGAAGTTGATCTCCATCTGCGCGGCACCGGCCTCGTGCGCCAGGGTGTCAATATCGATGTCCTGCGCCTCGCACCAGTCGTAGACGTCCTCGAACACCGGATCGAATTCGTTGGCCGCCTCGATCCCGTAGGACTGGCGCCCGGTCTCCGGCCGCTTGGAGCGGCCGATCGGTGGCTCCAGCGGGTAGTCGGGGTCGGTATTGATCTTGGTCAGGAAAAACTCGAGCTCGGGCGCCACGACGGGACGCCAGCCACTCTTTTCGTAGAGGGCCAGCACCCGCTTCAGCACCTGCCGCGCGGCGATGGCCACAGCCCCTCCGTCATGGTGGAAGCCGTCGGCGATCACCTGGGCGGTCGGCTCCTCGTACCAGGGGACCAGGCGTATCGTGGTCGGATCGGGGCGCAGGCGAACATCGCGGATCACCGGATCGATGACCTCCTCCTCCGGATAGTCGCCGGTGACCGTCTGGATGAAGATGCTCTCGGGCAGGCGCAGGCCGTCGTCCTTCAACGAGCGCAGGAACTTGTAGCCGGGCAGGATCTTGCCGCGGGCGATGCCGTTGATGTCGGCGACGATGCACTCGACCTCGGTGATCCGGTGCTCTCTAAGCCACGCTTCGAGGTCGCCGATGGACTGGTCGCTGCCGGGATTGTCGCTCATGGGCTGCTCTCGCATCGAGTCGTTGCCGGCAGGCCGCGCCAAAGGCGGCGAAGAGCAGCCGATGCTGGACAATCTCGGCGACCCGCCATTCCGGGTGCCACTGTACCGCAAGCGCGAAGGCCTTGGCAGACGGAACGCTCACCGCCTCGATCGTGCCGTCCGGTGCCGTCGCCTCGACCTCGAGGCCCGGAGCGAGCCGGTCAATTCCCTGACCGTGCAGGGAGTTGACCTCGATTTCCTCGACGCCGCCGAGGATCGACCGGAGCAGCCCGCCGGGCCGCAGGTGGACAGGATGTCGCGGCCCGTAACGGCCTTCATAGGCGAGCGTCTTGTCCGAGCGATGGTCGTCGCGTCCCGTCACCTCGTGCAGCCGGCCGTAGAGGGTGCCGCCGAGGGCTACGTTCATCTCCTGAATGCCCCGGCAGACGGCGAGCAGCGGCACGCCCTCGACCAGGCAGGCGCGGATCAGCGGCAGGGTGGTGGCGTCGCGGTCGCAATCGGCCGGATCGCCATACGGGCGCGGCGGCCCGCCATACAGCGCCGGATCGAGATTGGAGGGGCTGCCGGTCAGGAACACTCCGTCGAGGCGTGGAAGCAGCGCGTCGACCGCCAGCCTGCCGCCGAGGGCCGGGATCAGCAGCGGCAGGCCGCCGGCCCCGTCGAGCACGGCCGCCACGTACTTGTCACCGACGCTGTGCGCCGTCGCCATCTCGGTGACCTTGCGACAGGCGGAGACCCCGATCAGCGGCGGCGTTGCCGACGACACCTGCCGGTCAGCCGCCGGCAGCGCCCTTGCGGGGCGTCTCGTCGGCGTTGATCATCCTGCTGCGCGGCTGGTCGCCGATCACCACCTTGCGCGGCTTCATCTGCTCGGGCACCTCGCGCTCGAGATGGATGTCCAGAAGGCCGTTGTTGAGGTCGGCGCCTACCACCTTGATGTGGTCGGCGAGCTGGAACCGGTGCTCGAAGGCCCGCTGGGCGACCCCGCGATGGAGGTACTCGACCTCCTTCTCGGGCCGCGCGATCTGGCCCTTCACGATCAGCACGTTGTCCTGGACCGTCAGATCGAGATCGCCATGGCCGAAGCCGGCCACCGCCATGGTGATACGGTAGGCGTCCGGGCCCAACTTGGCGATGTTGTAGGGCGGATAGGAGGTGTCGCGGGCGGCCTCGCGAAAGGCCGTGTCGAACAGCTTGTCGAGCTGGTCGAAGCCCACGGAAGAACGAAAGAGCGGCGAGAGATCGAAGCTGCGCATGACCAGTCCTCCGAAGTGCGCAAGAGGGAGCAACCAGACGTTCCTTGCCCGTTGGCTGGCAACCGGGCGGTATCGACATGCGGCCCCGCAAGCGGCGACCACGCCAAACAGGTGGGCCGTCGCGCCGCGGCCTTCAAGTGACCGCACCACGCTGGACGGCACCTTCCCGATTGCACATATGCAGCCCATGGACTTCACCCTCGACCAGGTGCTGGCGCTCAAGGGCGGCCTCGTGCTCGTGGCGTTCTTCGCCTTCGCGTTCGTCGAGCGCTGGCGGCCGGCCGTGACCAGCCCGCTCCTGCTCAGGCTCGGCCAGGGGACGCGCGCGGCCTGGCGGCGCCTCGCCCGCAATCTCGGGCTCTTCGGGCTCAATGCGCTGATCGCCCCGCTCATCGTCCTGCCGATCACCTGGTGGGCGGCGGATCACTCGCTCGGCCTGCGGCCGGCAGCGCTTGCCGGCTGGCCAGGGCTGATCGTCGACATCCTGGTCCTGGATCTCTGGATCTACTGGTGGCACCGGGCCAACCACGAGCTGCCGCTGCTGTGGCGCTTTCACCAGGTCCATCACCTCGACGAGCTGCTGGATACAACCAGTGCCGTCCGCTTCCATTTCGGCGAAGTGGTGCTGTCCGCCCTCGTGCGCGCCCTGGTCATCATCGTCCTCGATCTGTCGCTGGTGGCCGTCGTGGTCTTCGAGGCGCTGGTCCTGACCGCCGCGATCTTTCACCACTCGGCTGCCCGGCTGCCGGCCCGGCTCGAGCAGGGTCTCGCCCGCGTGATCGTCACGCCGTCGATCCACTGGGTGCACCACCACGCCATTCGTGCCGACACGGACAGCAATTACGGCACGATCTTCAGCTTCTGGGACAGGCTGTTCCGGTCGATGAGCCGGACGGTTCGCTTCGCCGGAATGAAGATCGGCGTCGAGCGGATGCGGGACCGGCCGCTGCTTCGCCTTCTGCTTGCACCGCTCGGGGCTCAGCCCGTGGCATCACCCGCGGCGAAACCGGCACCGGAGCCGGCGCGTCGATAGATCAGGGCGAGCAGGCCGCCGCGCGCTGCCATGAAGACCAGCATGGCGGTCCACAAGCCCGGGTTGCCGAAGACCGGGACCAGGACCAGCGCCGCCACGGCGAAGATCAGCACTGCGAGGATCATGGCGTTGCGCAGGAGGCGGGTGCGCGTGGCCCCGATGAAGATGCCGTCGAAGAGAAAGGCCCAGACCGCCACGATCGGCAGGATCGCGACGAAGGGACGGTAGCCGATCGCACCCTCGCGGACGGCGGGGATGTCGGTGAGGATCGCCACGATCCATGGGCTGGCGAGCCAGAAGGCGAGGCCGGTGGCGATGGCGAGTGTCGCCGCATTGGCGAGGCCGGCACGCACGGCGGCCCGGAGTGCCGCCGGGTTCCTCGCACCGACTGCCCGGCCGACCATGGCCTCGGCGGCATAGGCGAAGCCGTCCAGGCCGTAGGAGGCGAGCAGGAAAAAGTTGAGAAGGATGGCGTTGATGGCGAGGATCACCGGTCCCTGCCTCGAGCCCAGCGCCATGAAGAGAATGAAGACGAGCTGCAGCACGACGGTGCGGACGAAGAGGTCGCCATTCAGCCGGAAGAGCCGGCGAAATGCCGGCGCAGCCAGGACGTCCGCGCGGGTCGGCCGAGGGGCTGCGTGCAGGCGCGCCAGATGCAGACGGATCAGGAAGATGCCGAGCAGCAGACCGAAGGCTTCGGCGATCACGGTGGCAGCGGCCACCCCGCTGGCGCCAAAACCCAGCCCCCAGACGAATGTCACATCGAGTACACCGTTCAGCAGGTTGGTGGCGATCAGCAGGACCAGTGGTGCTCGGCTGTCCTGCATGCCGAGCAGCCAGCCAAGCACGACGGCATTGGCTAGGGCGAGCGGCGCGCCGAGGAGACGGACCCGGGCATAGGCGGTGAATTCCGGATCGATCGGTGCGGGCGGGGCGAAGATCAGTCGGCCGAGATCGACGAGGAACGGCATGGCGAGAGCGATGGCGAGACCGATCGCGGCGGCAAGGAGGAAGGCACGCCAGAGGCAGGCGCGCAGCTCCAGGGCATTGCCGGCACCGAAGGCCTGGGCGGTGAGTGCCGTCGTGCCCATCCTGAGGAAGCCGAAGGTGAAGTAGAGGGTCGAGGCAAGGTTGGCGCCGAGCGCAACACCACCCAGCGCGTAGGGCTCGGGCAGCCGACCGACCACGGCCGTGTCGACCATGCCGAGGAGCGGCACCGAGATGTTCGAGAGCACCAGCGGCCAGGCCAGCCGAAACGATTCCCGATAGGCACTATTGGCCAAACCGGCCCTCCCCGTTGCGCGCGCAGCGGCGGCATACACGGAACCGGCAGCGCCGACGAGCACCCCGTGGCTGCCGGGCCTGGCGCCGGTGTTCAAGCCCCTGCGGTGCATGCCCGCAGTTGGCCGGTCGCCGCAGAGTTTAACTTGCCTCCGCCGTGCAACTGCTCGATTGTCGGGCGACAGGCACGCCAGTCGCGCACCGATAAGGGCCACGACGTGCCAGACTGATCAGGAGGCACAGAATGTCAGAAACCAGAAAGACCGTCGCCGCGGCGAGCTCGGCTCGCCGATCCTTCCTGCGACATGCCGCCATGGCCGGCGGCGTCGCCGCCACCGGCGGGATCGCGGCGCCAGCCGTGCTCGCGCAGAGCCCGCTCGTCGTGAAGATGCAGACCTCGTGGCCGGCATCCGACATCTGGATGGATTTTGCCCGGGAGTATGTGACCCGCGTGCAGGACATGTCGGGTGGCCGGGTGACCATCGATCTCTTGCCGGCCGGTGCCGTCGTCGGCGCGTTTCAGGTGATGGATGCGGTCAATGACGGCGTGATCGACGCAGCCCATACGGTGCCCGTCTACTGGTACGGCAAATCGAAGTCGGCGTCGTTCTTCGGCACCGGCCCGGTCTTCGGCGGCTCCGCCACGACAATGCTGGGCTGGTTCTACCAGGGCGGCGGCGCCGAGCTCTACCGCGAGCTCACCCAGGACATCCTCCAGCTCAATGTCTACGGCTTCATGGGTTTCCCCATGCCGGCGCAGCCGTTCGGCTGGTTCAAGAACGAGGTCAATACCGTCGCCGACGTGCAGGGCTTCAAGTACCGCACGGTGGGCCTTGCCGCCGACCTCATGCAGTCGCTCGGCATGTCGGTGGCACAGCTGCCGGGCGGCGAGATCGTGCCCGCCATGGAGCGGGGCGTGATCGACGCCTTCGAGTTCAACAACCCCTCGTCCGACCTGCGCTTCGGCTCGCCGGACGTCGCCAAGAACTACTATCTCTCCTCGTACCATCAGGCGTCCGAGAGCTTCGAGTTCCTGTTCAACCGCGACTTCTTCGACGACCTCGATCCGGATATCCAGGCGATCCTGAAGCATGGCGTGGAGGCCGCCTCGACGTCGAACACGGCGCTCGCCATGGACAACTACTCGAGCGACCTGCAGCGGCTCCAGGACGAGTTCGGCGTGAAGGTGCACCGGACATCTGCCGAGATCCTGGCCGCCCAGCTCGAGGCCTGGGACATACTCATCGCCGAGCTCGAGCAGGACGAGTACGCCAAGCGGGTGATGGACAGCCAGCGGGCCTGGGTCGAGCGGGTGACCTATTACGAGCTGATGAACTCGCCTGACTACGCGCTCGCCTACAACCACTACTTCCCGGGCAAGCTGGCAATTTGAAGTCAGGGATGCCACCGGCATCGCATACGCGGTGCCGGTGGCCGTCCCGATCAGCAGGAGGTCCGCCGTGATCGGGTTCATCGCGTTCGCGGATCGCCTGTCCGCGTGGTTCGGCAAGGCATTCGGCTGGCTCATCATCCTGATGACGCTCGGCATGAGCTACGAGGTCTTCGTCCGCTACCTGATCAACCGGCCGACAGCCTGGGCGCTCGATGTATCGTTCATCATGTATGGGACGCTCTTCATGATGGGCGGTGCCTACACCCTGTCGCGCGGGGGGCACGTGCGCGGCGACTTCATCTACCGGCTGTGGCCGGTGCGCGTGCAGGCGGGGGTCGACCTCGTCCTCTATCTCTTCTTCTTCTTTCCCGGCGTCACCGCTCTCGTGCTTTCCGGCTGGAAATACGCTGCGCGTTCCTGGGGTTACACCGAGGTGAGTGTGAACAGCCCGGCCGGCATCCCGATCTACCAGTTCAAGACGGTGATCGTCGCCGCCGGCATCCTGCTATTCATTCAGGGCATGGCGCAGGTCTGCCGCTGCATCCTCTGCCTGCGTGAGGGCTACTGGCGGAGTGCCGCGGAGGACGTCGAGGAAACCGACCAGGCGCTGATGCGCCAGCACAGGCAAGACTCTGCCAGCGTCGGTTCGGGAGACCCGGCGTGACCGAACCTCAAGTCGCCCTCGCCATGCTCGGGATCTTCATCCTACTGGTCTTCCTTGGCTTTCCGATCGCCTTCACCCTGATGGCGCTCGGCATCGGCTTTGGCTACTACGCGTATTTCGACGCCGGTCGCATGTGGCGGGCTTTCGACCGCCTGGAGGAAGGCACTGCACTCGGAACCCAGGTAACCACGTGGATCGAGGGCCTCGTCAACAACCGCGTCTTCGACCTCTTCGTCAACCAGACCTACACGGTCATGTCGAACGAGGTGCTGACGGCGGTGCCGCTCTTCCTTTTCATGGGCTACATCGTCGAGCGGGCCAATATTGTCGATCGCCTGTTCTCGACGCTCAACGTTGCTTCCCGAAACGTGCCGGGCTCGATGGGCGTCGCGGCGCTGATCACCTGCGCGCTCTTCGCCACGGCCACCGGCATCGTCGGCGCCGTGGTGACTCTCATGGGGCTCCTGGCGTTGCCGGCCATGCTCAAGGCCCGCTACGAGCCGAGCTTCGCGAGCGGGATCATCTGCGCCGGCGGCACGCTCGGCATCCTCATTCCGCCGTCGATCATGCTCATCGTCTATGCCGCTGCCTCTGGCGTCTCGATCGTCCGCCTCTATGCGGGAGCCCTCCTGCCGGGCTTTGTCCTCGTCGGCCTCTACCTCGTCTACGTGATCGGCCGTTCGATCGTGCAGCCCAGCGTGGCACCCAAGCCCACCAAGGAAGAGGTGCCGGACATACCGATCGTGCAGCTGGTGCTGATGCTGCTCACCTCGTTCTTCCCCCTGGCTTTCCTCGTGCTCGCCGTGCTCGGCTCGATCCTGTTCGGCCTCGCTACACCGACCGAGGCGGCTTCGATCGGCGCCCTCGGCGGCATCGTCCTGGCCCTCGCCTACCGGGCATTGACATTCTCCCGGCTGCGCGAGAGCGTCTATCTGACGGTGCGAACCACGGCGATGGTCTGCTGGCTGTTCGTCGGCTCCTACACCTTCTCGTCGGTCTTCTCCTATCTCGGCGGCGAGCAGCTCATCTCGGAGTTCGTCCAGGGCCTCAACCTGACGCCGCTGCAATTCCTGATCCTGGCGCAGATCATCATCTTCCTGCTCGGCTGGCCGCTCGAATGGTCGGAGATCATCATCATCTTCGTGCCGATTTTCCTGCCACTGCTGCCGCATTTCGGTATCGACCCGCTCTTCTTCGGCATCCTTGTCGCCCTCAATCTCCAGACGAGCTTCCTGACGCCGCCGATGGCGATGTCTGCCTATTATCTCAAGGGGATAGCGCCGCCACACGTACGGCTGACGCAGATCTTTTCGGGCGTGATGCCGTTCCTGTTGATGGTCTTCATCAGCATGGCACTGATCTATCTCTTCCCGACGCTCGTCTTCCATCTCCCCGAGGTGTTCTATGGCCGCTAGGGGAGCCGCTCGAAGCCGGACTACGGACGAAGCGATCCTCGATCTCGGTGCCGTCGAATTGCGCGATCGCCTGGCGAGGGGCGCTCTCCGGGCTGTGGACCTGACGCAGGCATCGCTGGAACGGATCGAGCGGCGCGAGCCCGAGCTTCGCGCCTGGGCCTGGCTCGATGGCGAGCATGCCCTGGCCCAGGCGCGGGCTCTCGACGCCCACCGTGGCACCGGACGGCCGATCGGGCCGCTGCACGGCCTGCCGGTCGGGGTCAAGGACATCATCGACACGGCAGGCATGCCGACCGAGAACGGCTGCCCGCTCGACCGGGGGCGAGTGCCGACGCGCGATGCCTTCGTGGTCGAGCGCCTCAAGGCGGCCGGTGCTGTGGTGATGGGCAAGACCGTCACCACCGAACTCGCCTATCTGCAGCCCGGGCCAACGCGCAACCCGGTCAATCCGGCGCATACGCCCGGCGGCTCGTCCTCTGGCTCTGCTGCTGCGGTTGCAGCGGGCATGGTGCCGCTGGCGATCGGCACGCAGACCGGCGGCTCGGTGATCCGCCCTGCCGCCTATTGCGGGATCACCGGCTTCAAGCCCAGCTTCGGCGCCATTCCGCGCACCGGTATCCTGAGCCAGTCGCCGAGCCTCGACACGGTCGGCGTCTTCGCCCGATCGATCGAGGACGCGGCCCTGCTGGCCGAGCTGCTCTTCGGTCACGATCCGGGCGACCGGGCGACGTCCCCTGCCCCGCCGCCGCGGTTGCTGTCGACGGCATTGGCAGGGCCCCCAGTGACACCCATGCTCGCCTTCGTCCGCCCGCCGGGATGGGCGGACGCCGCTCCCGAGACCCATGCGGCCATGCGCGAGCTGACAGGTGCCCTCGGCCAGCAGTGCTTCGAGGTCACCTTGCCTGCCGCCTTCGATGAAGCCGTCGAAATCCGCGAGCGCATCAATTTTGCCGAGATGGCGAAATGCTGCTTCGCCTACGAGCGCCGAGGCCGCGACCTGCTCGGGACTGCGACGCTGGCGGCGATCGACGCGGGCAAGGCGGTGCTGGCGCGCGACTACCTTGCAGCGCTCGACTGGCCCAACATCCTCAATGCCGCGCTGGGGCCGGTTTTCGACCGCTGCGACGCCATCCTGACGCCGTCGACGCCCGGCCCGGCACCGCGCGGCCTGGAAAGCACCGGTAGCTCCATCTTCAACGGCGTCTGGACCCTCTGTGGTACGCCCGCGATCACGCTGCCGCTGCTCGAGTCGGAGAACGGGTTGCCAATGGGCGTGCAGCTGGTCGGCCGCCCCGGCGACGACGCCCGACTGCTGCGCACCGCGCGCTGGCTGGCGACGCAGGCGCTCGCCGCCGGCGGAGAAGGAGACGACGGATGACGGACCGCCTCATGGCGCTCGCCGCCCTTGCCGTGCTGGCCGGTTTCCTCGGCATCCTCGTCTGGAACGTGCCGCATTGGGATCTCGTCGGCGTCGTGCTGATCACCATGCTGCTCGTGATCTGGGACTTCGCGAGCTCGCTCCGTAAAGAACAGAACGGCAGCCGAGGATAGCTCAGTCCGGCTCGCCGGCGGCCGGCAGCGGTCGGTGGCGAAGATCCTGTCGGCCAATGCTTGACAACTTCCCCGGGCACGTCGCCGACTGGCCGGAGACGGGGTGCAGGAGGAGATTGGGATGAGCAGGCGGGTGGTGATGATCACAGGCGCCAACCGGGGTCTCGGCAAGGCCATTGCCGAAGAGCTCGCCGCCAAGGGCTGGGATCTCAGCCTCGGCATGCGCCGGCCGGTGCCGGCCGGTGCGGCGCTGGTGCACCCCTTCGAGGCAACCGAGCCGGCAAGCGCAGCAGCCTGGGTCAATGCCACGGTCGAGCGCTTCGGCCGCATCGATGCCATCGTCAACAATGCCGGGATCATGATCCCCAAGTCGGTGGTCGACGCCGACGAGGCCGAGCTCGACGCCGTTCTCGACGTCAACCTCAAAGGCCCCTGGCGCCTTGCCCGGGCCGCCTGGCCGCATCTCGCTGCCGCCGGCGAGGGGCGGATCGTCACCATCGTCTCGCTTTCGGGCAAGCGGGTGAAGGCAGCCCGCTCCGGCCTTTACTCTGTCAGCAAGTTCGCGGCCCTCGGGCTCGCCCACGCCCTGCGCCATGCCGGCTGGGAGGCGGGCGTGCGCTCGACCGCGATCTGCCCGGGTTTCGTCGCAACCGACATGGCTAGAGGTCTGACCGAGAAGGATCCTGCAACCATGACCCAGGCCGCAGACATCG
This sequence comes from Alphaproteobacteria bacterium, assembly GCA_030431615.1. GTDB lineage: Bacteria > Pseudomonadota > Alphaproteobacteria > Geminicoccales > Geminicoccaceae > SLRI01. Next base: position 35,983 of record JAUIID010000013.1, on the reverse strand, counting down.
CCCGCATTGTCGGTCTCGTGCTCGATCTTCCCAACACCGCCAGCATCGCCGAGGTGCCGGTCAACTGCACGATCGAGGACGTCATCTGACCGGGACCGGTCACATGACTTCGATGTCGAGGGCCCGCGGGACGAGGGCGTCGGCAATGGCCACCTGCACCGCATCCAGCTTCTGGATCGGCGGCCGGCAGCGGTCGCTGGCGAAGATGCCCGATGCAACCCGCACCCGTTTCCAGAAGGCGACGCTGACGCCGATGTCCTGGTTGGAGAAGGCGAGGATCGGCATGCAGCGCTCGAAGAGATCCTGCGCCGCGGCCCGCTCGCCTTCGACCCAGAGACGCCAGATGCGGCAATAGGCGGGCAGCACGCCCGAGGGAATGAAGGCGTCGAGGCCGCGCGCCAGACCGTCGAGCATCTGCATGGCGGCCCAGCCACCCGATAGATGCAGCCGGTCGCCGAGGGCGTCGCGCACGGCCGTGTATTTCGGGCCGGCCGGAGCGGTCTCGATCTTGAGCGCCTGGAAGCCCGGCACCGCATCAGCGAGGGCGACGATCGTGTTGAGGGCCAACCCGCCGCCATGCCAGTCGAGGTCCTGCAGCATCACCGGCGCCACATCGCCGAGACGCGTCAAGGCGTCCTGCAGGGCCGGGCCGGCGAGCCCGGCCGGCGGCTGCCAGAGCACCATGTCGGCGCCGAGTGCTACGGCCATGCGGGCGAGGTCCAGGCTCTCTTCAGGTTCGGCGGCACTGACTCCGGCCACCACCCGGAGCCGGCCGCGGCAGGCGTCGCCAACCACCCTCAGGAGCACTCGCCGCTCGTCCGGCCGGAGCGACCCGACCTCGCCGGCCACGGCACTCGCCAGCACGCCCGTGCAGCCGGCGCTGGCGACATGATCGACGAGGCGGACAAGCCCCGCCTCGTCCAGCCGGTCATCGGCGGTAAAGGGGGTATGCAGGCTGGCGACGATGCCGCGTAGATCGCGCCGGGCGTCGAAAGATGCAGCGGTATCCGGCATGGTCAGGCCGCGGTCCGCACGGTGACAAGCTTCTGCTCGACCTTGACGAGATGCGCCCGCATGGCTTCGGTCGCCCCGATCGTGTCCCGTTCATGGATCGCCGCCACGATCGCCTCGTGTTCGGCGAAGCTGTGATGGTCGGCCGGCGGCCGTTCCGGTTTCGGTCGCAGCCGGCCCCAGACGACCGTCCGGCGCACCGCGTTCAGGAGATCGAAGAGCGCGAGGAGCACGGTATTGCCGGCCGCCTCCGCAACCGCGCGGTGCAGCCGGTTGTCCCAGTTCTCGTAATGCCGCCAGCTTTCGACCCGTCGGGCGGCGACGACGCAGCGGTCCATCTCCTCGAGATCGGCGCCGGAAGCATTGAGCGCTGCCTCCCCGGCCAGCGATGGCTCGAGCAGGAGGCGGGCGCGCATCACCTCGCGCGGGTTGGTCAGGTCGGCGATGCCGCCGACGGTCGAGAGCTCCTGCACCGGCCGCGCGCCGAGAAAGGTTCCCTTGCCCACATGCCGCCAGATGGCTCCTTCGGCCTCGAGAATGGCCAGCGACTTGCGCAGCTCGCCGCGCGACACGCCAAGTTCCTCGCAGAGCACCCGTTCGGACGGCAGCCGCGCCTTCTCCGGCAGGCGGTGCTGCGCCAGATAAGCCTTGAGCTGGGTAAGCGCGCCCTGTCCTTCGTCCATCCCCGCCTGCCGGTCGCCGCTGGCGGGCATTCTTCTAAGGCTGCTCGATGCCGTCAAGCGGCATGACGAATGGTCAGAAGACGGTTGCGGAACCAATCAGAAATTGGTTAGAGTATGCACAACCATTAATGAGTAAATGGTCCAAGATGATATCGCGACATGGCCCGAACAGATGCTGGCACACGTGGGCGAAGAGCTCCGTCTCCGCCAGCGCTGACGGGCTCGCCGATGTCGAGTTCCACACCGAAGCCGGGCAGCCGAGACGCCCGGCAGCCGAGTTACGGGTCGAGGGCTTCCGGGACCTCGGGCCGCTGCAGCGCGCGGCAAACAACCTCTAAACACAACGCGTGCGGCCGAGCATTCGGGCGGGGGCAACCCCGCCCGTCCCTCTCCTCGGCTTGATCCTTTCTCGACACCAAGCGGATGCTCCCTGACCAGCTAGCCGAAGGCTCGCTCACCCGGGCTCGATGTCCTCCGACCACGTCATTGCCGGCGGTTCGGCGATGGGGTTAGATCACCGGCATCGGAAACGCTCAGTGTCGGAAGCAGGATGAAAGAACGCATCGGGGTGGTCGGCCTCGGACGCATGGGGCTGGCCATGGCCGGGACCCTTGCCCGCAAGGGACACGACGTCACCGGCTACGACCTCATGGCCCCGGCCCGCGAGCGCGCCAAGGCCGCCGGCGTCGTGGTCGAGGAAAGCCTCGGCGAGCTCCTGGCCGACGCCGGCCTCGTGCTCTCGTCGCTGCCGCGCGACGCGGATGTCGAGGCGATCGTCGAAGGGCCCGGGGGCCTGCTGGCACAGGCGCCCGGCCGTCTCCTCGTCGATACCTCGACCGTCGCCCCGGCCACCACCCGCCGGCTGGCGCCGCTGCTCGCCAGCCGTGGCCACGGGCTCATCGACGCACCGGTTAGCGGCGGGCCGGCCGGGGCCGAAGCGGGCGCCCTCACCTTCATGGTCGGCGGCAGTGCGACGCACGTGGCGCGCGCACGGCCCCTGCTGGAGGCGCTGGGCAAGGCCGTCGTGCATGTCGGCGACAGTGGAGCGGGGAACCTCGCCAAGCTGGTCAATAACCTTTTCTGCGCCACACATCTGGCCGGGGTCGGCGAGGCGCTGCGTCTTGCCGAAGCGCTGGCGGTTGATCCGGCCCGACTGTTCGAGGCAGTGAATGCCGCCTCCGGCCGCAGCGCCGTCTCCGAGGTCAACCTGCCGCGCTGGGTCCTTTCCGGGACCTTCGACAGCGGCTTCACCATGGGCCTGATGCGCAAGGACGTGCGGCTCGCCGCCGGGCTCGCTCCCGCCGCCGGGTTGCATCTGCCACTGACGCGCGCGGTCGGCGAGCTTTGGGAGGCGAGCGCTATGACCCTGTCCGACGATGCGGATTTCAATCGCATGACCCAGTTCATCCCGGCCAACGACCATGACTGAGCGCAACGCCAGGCGCCTCGCCGCACTCAAGGCCTTCGCTCTCGATGCCGGGCTCGGCAGCCATGTCGGGGGCGAGCTGGTGGCCGGCCGCGGCGAGATCGTCGAACTGGTCGATCCCAGCGACGGCGAGACCTGGGCGGTCTATCCGGATGCCGGCGAGGTGGTGGTCGACCAGGCCATGCAGGCCGCCAGCGACGCGCTCACGAAATGGCAGGCGCTCACCGCCTCGGCCCGGGGCCGGCTCGTGTGGCAGGTGGGCCAGAAGGTCCGCGAGCGCCTCGACGACCTCGCCTCGCTCGAGACACTGACCACCGGCAAGCCGATCCGCGACACCAGGGTCGAGGTGCTCAAGGTCGCGGAGATGTTCGAATACTATGCCGGCTGGTGCGACAAGCTGCACGGCCAGGTCATCCCCGTGCCGACCAGCCACCTCAACTACACCCGACGCGAGCCGCTTGGCGTGGTCGTGCAGATCACGCCCTGGAACGCGCCGATCTTCACCGCCGGCTGGCAGATCGCTCCGGCCATCGCGGCCGGCAACGCGGTGGTCATCAAGCCCTCCGAGCTGACCCCGGCGAGCACGCTGGCGCTGGCCGGGCTCGCCCTGGAGGCGGGGTTGCCGAAGGGGCTGGTCAATGTCCTGGGCGGGCTCGGACACACCACCGGTGCGGCGGCGGTGACCCATGCGGCGACCCGGCTCGTGGTCTTCGTTGGCTCGCCCAGGACCGGTTCCCTGATCGCCGCCGCTGCCGCCCGCAATACCATGCCCACGATCCTCGAGCTCGGCGGCAAGTCGGCCAACATCGTCTTCGCGGATGCCGATCTCGACCGCGCGGCGCTCGGTGCGCAGGCGGCCATCTGGAGTGGCGCCGGACAGAGCTGCGTGGCGGGCTCGCGGCTGGTGGTCGATCGCCGCGTCCAGGAAGCGCTCGTGGAGCGGCTTGCCAGGGCCGCAGGCCGCCTCGTCGTCGGCGTGCCCGAGGACGAGGCGACGGCGATCGGCCCGATCCTGTCGGAGCGGCAATGGCGGACCGTCGACGGCATGGTCAGGGCGGCGCGCGAGGCGGGAGTCCGGGTGCGTGCCGGCGGCGGCCGGCCAGAGCATCTTGCCGAGCGAGGCTGCTACTTCGCCCCGACCCTGATCGACGAGGTTCGACCGGACATGGCCATCGCCCAGGACGAGGTCTTCGGCCCGGTGCTCACGGTCCTGCCGTTCGACAGCGAGGAAGAGGCCATCGCCATCGCCAACGCCACCCGCTTCGGCCTCGCCGGGGCGGTCTGGACTCGCGATGTGGGCCGGGCGCATCGCGTTGCCGCCGCCGTGCGCGCCGGCACGTTCTGGGTGAACGGCTACAAGACGATCAGCGTGATGTCGCCGTTCGGCGGGTTCGGCGCCAGCGGCTATGGCCGCTCCAGCGGCGAGGAGGCGTTGTTCGCCTATACCCAGACCAAGAGTGTCTGGGTCGAGACTGCCACCGAGCCGCCGGCCGGCTTCGGCTATGGCGGCGATTGACGCAGCATCGGTCGTTCCACACTGGACCCTGGGCCGGCTTGGCGGCAATAAGGCCTCTGGACGCTGTGGAGGGGGAATAACGCCATGACTTTTGACCTCGTGCTCAAGGGCGGGCACGTGATCGATCCGGCGCAGGGCATCGACCGGATCACCGACGTCGCCTTCGAGGGCGGCAAGGTCGCCGCCGTCGGTGACGGCCTCGATGGCCGTGATATCCGTCACGTCGATGGCCTCGTCGTCACTCCCGGCCTGATCGACCTCCACACCCATGTCTACTGGGGCGGCACCTCGCTCGGCGTCGACGCCGAGGACTTCTGTCGCCGGAGCGGCGTCACCACCGCCATCGACACGGGCAGCGCCGGACCCGGCAATTTCCCCGGGTTCCGCAAGCACGTCATCGAGCCGAGCCAGACGCGCATCCTGGCCTACCTGCACATCTCCTTCGCCGGCATCTACGCCTTCTCGAACACCGTGATGGTCGGCGAGAGCGAGGAGATGCGGATGATGGCGCCGGCCGAGGCGGCAGCCGTGGCGGATGCCAACCGCGACGTCATCGTCGGCATCAAGGTCCGGGTCGGCCGCTACGCCTCCGGCACCTCCGGCGTCGCACCGCTCGACATGGCGCTGCAAGTGGCGGATGCGGTGGGCATGCCGCTGATGGCGCATATCGACCACCCGCCGCCTACATATGAAGAGGTGATCGAGCGGCTGCGGCCGGGCGATGTGCTGACCCACGCCTTCCGCCCTTTCCCAAACAGCCCGGTCGACGGCAAGGGTCAGGTCAAGGACCTGGTCTGGCGCGCCCGCGAGAAGGGCGTCATCTTCGATATCGGCCACGGCAAGGGCTCTTTCGCCTTCAAGACGGCCCGCGCCATGCTGGCTGGTGGCTTCCGGCCCGACGTCATCTCGTCCGATGTCCACACACTCTGCATCGATGGCCCGGCCTACGACCAGGTGACCACGATGTCGAAGTTCCTCTGCCTCGGCATGCCGCTCGCCGACGTGATTGCCGCCTCGACCATCAATGCGGCCAACGCCCTGCAGCGACCTGAGCTCGGCAGCCTGACGCCGGGCACGGTTGGCGACGCGACCCTGCTCGACCTCCAGAACGGCGCCTTCCGCTACGAGGACGTGACCGGCGAGATCATGACCGGCGACCAGCGCATCCTCGCGCGCGGTGCCGTCGTCGGTGGCCGGGTCTTCCATCCGGCCGAGCCCGATGCCTTCCGCAGCAGCGCCAGCCCCAGCAGCACGAAAGCCGCCGAATGACCGAGAAGACAGCCGACCAGCGCCTCGCCGAGCTCGGGCTCACGCTGCCGACCGCCCCGACGCCGATCTATACCTATGTGCCGTTCAAGCGCGACGGCTCGACCGTCTACCTCTCGGGACAGGGCCCCAAGCTGGCGGACGGGAGCTATGCGACGGGCAAGGTGGGCGAGGACGTCACCGTCGAGGAGGCCGCGGAGCACGCCAAGCTCACGGGCCTCTACCTCCTCGCCGTCGCCAAGCTCGCCGCCGGCAGCCTCGACAAGGTCGAGTTCCTCAAGGTGCTCGGCATGGTCAACGGCGTGCCGGAGTTCAAGGACCAGCCTACGGTCATCAATGGTTGCTCCAACCTGCTTGTCGATGTCCTTGGCGAGCGCGGTCGCCACGCCCGCTCCGCGGTCGGCATGGGCTCGCTGCCCAACGGGATGACCGTCGAGATCGAGGCGGTCATCAAGATCCACGAATAGGCGGGACGCCCCTACTCCACCAGGTGGCAGGCGACCAGCCGGCCGTCGGGCTTCGGCTCGAGGGCCGGCGTCTCGTTGCGGCAGCGGTCGACGGCGAAGGGGCAGCGGGTGTGGAAGGCGCAGCCCGAGGGCGGGTTCATGGGCGACGGGACGTCGCCCTCGAGCACGATGCGCTCGCGCTTCGCGCGGGGGTTCGGCACTGGCGCCGCGGAGATCAGGGCCCGGGAGTACGGGTGCAGCGGGTTGGCGAAAAGCGCCTCCCGGGTCGCCAGCTCGACGATCTTGCCGAGATACATGACGGCGATGCGGTGGCCGATATGCTCGACCACGCCGAGATCGTGGCTGACGAAGAGGTAGGAGAGGCCGAACTCCTCCTGCAGGTCCATGAGCAGATTGAGCACCTGCGCCTGGACCGAGACGTCGAGGGCGGAGACCGGCTCGTCCGCGACGATCACCTGGGGCTCGAGCGCCAGAGCGCGGGCGATGCCGAGTCGTTGCCGTTGGCCGCCGGAGAACTCGAAGGGGTAGCGGTTCATCGAATCGCGTCTGAGCCCCACCTTCTCGAAGAGCAGCGCCATGCGGTCCTCGCGCTCGGCGCGCGGGAAGTCGCTGTAGTTCTCGAGCGGCTCGCTGACGATGCGCCCGGCGGTCATGCGCGGGTTGAGGGAGGCGTATGGATCCTGGAAGACGATCTGGATGCGCTTGCGGAAGGGCCGCATGGCCTCGGCGTCGAGCTGGCTCACCTCGACCCCGTCGAGCTTGATGGAGCCGGCCGTGGGCTCGATCAGCCGGAGCGCCACCTTCGCCACCGTCGACTTGCCACAGCCCGATTCACCGACGAGGCAAAGCGTCTCGCCGGGCTGGATGGCGAAGCTCACCCCGTCCACTGCCTTGACCTGCGCCACTGTCCGCTTGAGCAGCCCCTTCTGCACCGGGAAATGCTTCTTCAGGCCCTCGACCTCGAGGGCAGGCTGGGTGGTCGTCATGAAACGAGCTCCGTCGCCAGCACCCGCTCGGCCTCGTGGCAGGCGGCGATGTGGCCCTCGCCCACCGGCCGAAGCTCGGGCGCCTCGCTCAGGCAGCGCTCGACGGCGAAGGGACAGCGCGGGGCGAAAGCGCAGCCCTGGATCGGCTCGCGCAACGACGGCACGATGCCCGGGATCTCGGTCAACCGCCGCTGGCGGCCGCGGCCGCCGAAGCTCGGGATCGAGGTCATGAGCCCGCGCGTATAGGGATGTGCCGGGCGATCGAAGAGCTCGTTCACCCCCGATTCCTCGATCTTGCGGCCCGCATACATGACGATCACCCGCTGGCAGGTCTCGGCCACCACGCCGAGATCGTGGGTGATCAGGATGACTGCCGCCCCGGTGCGCGCCTTGAGCTCGATCATCAAGTTGAGGATCTGCGCCTGAATGGTGACGTCGAGGGCCGTCGTCGGCTCGTCGGCGATGAGCAGCTTCGGGTTGCAGGCGAGCGCCATGGCGATCATCACCCGCTGACGCATCCCCCCCGAGAACTGGTGCGGGTAGTCGCCGAGCCGTCGTTCGGCATCGGGGATGCGCACCAGCTTCAGCATCTCGACGGCGCGCGCGTTCGCCTCCTCGCTGCTGGCACCCTGGTGGATGCGCACCGCCTCGGCGATCTGGTCGCCGATGGTCAGCACCGGGTTGAGGCTGGTCATCGGCTCCTGGAAGATCATGGCGACCCGGTTGCCGCGAATGTCGCGCATCCTGGCCTCGTCGAGCGCCAGCAGGTCGGTGCCCTCGAAGCGGACGCTGCCGCCGACCGTGCGGGCCAGGCGGTCAGGCAGGAGCCGCATGATCGAGAGTGCGGTGACACTCTTGCCGCAGCCCGACTCGCCGACGATGCCGACCGTCTCGCCCGGCATGACGTCGAACGACACGCCGCCGACCGCCCGGGTCACGCCGTCGGCCGTGAAGAAATGCGTCTCGAGGTCCCGGACGCTGAGGAGTTTCTCGGTCACGGCCGCCATCTCACATCCGCCGGGCGAGGCGCGGGTCGAGCCGGTCGCGCAGCCCGTCGCCGAGCAGGTTCACGGCCAGGACGACGATGGCGAGGGCGATGCCGGGACAGAAGATGGTCCAGGGCGCGACGCTCAGATAGAGGCGGCTCTGGGCGATCATGTTGCCCCAGGTTGGCACGTCGGGCGGCGTGCCGGCACCGAGGAAGGAAAGCGCCGCCTCCACCAGGATCGCCGAGGCGCAGATATAGGTCGACTGCACGATCAGCGGGGCAATGGTGTTCGGCAGGATATGGCGGCGGATGATCCGGAGCGTGCGGGTGCCGCTGGCGACGGCGGCCTCCACATAGGGTGCCTCACGGACGCTGAGCACCACGGCCCGCACCAGGCGGACAACGCGCGGCACTTCCGGAATGGTGATGGCGATGATGACGATGAAGACGCTGGCCTTGGTCAGGGCCACCAGTGCTATCGCGAGCAGGATCGCCGGGATCGCCATGAGACCGTCCATGAGGCGCATGACGACCGCGTCCACCTTGCGGAAATAACCGGCGAGGAGGCCGATCGCGAGGCCGACGACAATCGAGAAGATGGCGACCGAGAGGCCGACCAGAAGCGAGATCCTGGCCCCGTAGACGGTGCGCGCGAAGACGTCGCGACCGAGATGATCGGTGCCGAACCAGAATTCCGCCGAGGGTGGCTTCAGCCGCTGGGCCGGGGTCATGGAGACCGGATCGCCGGCAAAATAGGGTGCTGCAAGGGCGATGATCAGGAGCAGGATGAGAATGAAGCCACCCAGCGCCATGGTCGGGTTGCGGCGCAGGAAGCGCCCGAAAGACGGCCGGGCACGGGGCGGCGGTGCAGTGACTGCCGCGGCGGCCGGCGGGGCGGCACGGGCGCTCAATACCGGATCCTCGGGTCGAGGAAGCTGTAGGAGAGGTCGACCAGGAGATTGACCAGCACATAGACGCCCGAGAAGAGCAGGATCACGCCCTGGATGATCGGGTAGTCGCGCTTGGCGATGGCATCGACCACGAGGCGGCCGACGCCCGGGATGTTGAAGACGGTCTCGGTGATCACCACACCGCCGATTAAAAGCGCGATGCCGATGCCGATCACCGTGACGATCGGCACGCCGGCATTCTTGAGCGCGTGCTTGAGCAGCATCGGCCGGGTCGCCACCCCCTTGGCCTTGGCTGTCCGGATATAGTCTTCGGACAACACCTCGAGCATCGAGGTCCTGGTGATCCGGGCGATCAGCGCCACATAGGCGAGCCCGAGGGCGATCGTCGGCAGGATCAGCCGCTGAATCCAGGGGCCGATGCCGTCGGCGATCGGCGCGTAGCCCTGCACCGGCAGCCAGCGAAGGTTGATCGAGAAGAGATAGATGAGGAGGTAGCCGACGACGAAGACCGGCACCGAGAAGCCGAGCACGGAGAAGCCCATGAGGGCGCGGTCGATCAGAGTGCCGGCTCGCCACGCCGCCAGCACGCCGAACGAGACGGCGATGACGACGGCGAACACGATGGTGGTGAGCGAGAGGGAGATGGTCGGCTCGAGTCGCTCGCCGATCAGCTTGGCGACCGGCTCGTTGGAGAAGATCGAGATGCCGAGATCGCCCTGCAACACACCGCCGGACCAGCGGATGAATTGCACCGGCAAGGGATCATCGAGCCCCAGCCGCTCGCGAATCTGCGCGATCTGGTCTGGCGTCGCATTGTCACCCGCAACGATCGCCGCGGGATCACCCGGCGAGAGGTGCAGGAGGAGAAAGACGAAGACCCCGACGATGCCCATGACGAGCACCGTCGAACCCAGCCGGCGGATGATGTAGCCGAGCATGGCTCAGCGGGAGCGGTGCCGAAAATGGCACCGCTCCCCCGAGTTGGGTCGCTGGAGGGCGAGCAGGATCAGGTCTTCTCGATGTTCCAGAAGGGAATGATCTCGGGGATCTTCAGGATGCCCTCGAGGTTCGTGCGATAGGCCACCGGCGACACCCACTGGCCGAGCCAGACATGCGGCACGAAGTTCCAGGCATTCTCCTGGATCTGCCGGGCGATCTCCTGCTGTGCCTCGAGCCCCTGGGCGGCTGCCCACTCGTCGCGCAATGCTTCGTGCTTCTCGTCGGTGGGCCAGCCGAACCAGCCCTTGGTGCCGTTGGCGGCGTGGGCGGCGAGTGCGATCGGGTTGTTGGCCGAGGCGGCACCGGCCCAGGTGATGAAGATGTTCCAGCCGCCATCCTCCGGCGGGTCCTGCACCGCGCGCCGGGTCACCACCCCGCCCCAGTCGGACGTGGCGAGCTCGGCATTGACGCCGATGTCCCGCAGTCGCTGGGCGACGATCTGCGCCGCATTGTTCATGAAGTCGATGTTGGTGGCATGCAGCACGGTGACCGGCCGGCCGTCATAGCCGGCCTCCTCGAAGAGCTGCTTCGCCCGCTCCGGATCGGGGGCCGCCCCGAACCACTCCGTGTTGGCGTCGTTCTCCATGGGCGTGCCGCAGGCGAAATTGGACGGGCACTTGCGGTAGTAGCGCGGGTCGCCGAAGGTCGCCTGCATGAACTCCTCCTGATCGATCAGGTAGAGCATCGCCTGGCGCGCCTTGACGTTGTCGAAGGGCGGATAGAGGAAATTCAGGCGCATCAGGCCGTAATTGCCGGTCTGGTTCAGCACGTCGATGGCGATGTTCGGATCGGCCTCGAGGACACTCAGGAGATCGATCGGCGGCAGCTCCATGAAATCGATCTCGCCGGCCTGCAGTGCCGCCATGGCGGTTTGCGAGTCGTCGATGTTCTCGAAGATCACACGATCCACCTTGACGACCTTGCCGCCGGCCATGCCCGAAGCCGGCTCGGAACGCGGCACGTAGTTCGGGTTCTTGTCGTAGACGTACTGGGCACCCTGGCGGGTCTCTTCGCGATTGAAGATGAAGGGCCCGGAGCCGATATATTCGGTCACCTGCTCCATCGGGTCGGTCATCGCCTCCTGCTCGCGCATGATGTAAAGCAGCGGCGTCGAGGTCTTGGCCATGATGTCAATGACGAGGCCGTAGGGCTCGTTCAGCTCGATGGCGAAGGTCTTGTCGTCCCTGGCGACGATGTCCTTGACGCGCAGCATCATGTGCTGGCCGGCGCCGTCGCGCACCGCCCAGCGGCGGATCGAGGCGACGACATCCTTCGAAGTGACTGGCGTGCCGTCGGAGAACTCGAGGCCGTCGCGCAACGTGAACTCGTAAGTGAGCTGGTCGTCCGATACCGTCCAGGTGTCGACCATCTGGGGCTGGGGCATCATGTCGGCGTCCAGCGCGAAGAGCGTGTCGTAGATCATCGCACCGTGGTAGGCGGTGATGTTGGCCGTGGTCCAGATCGGGTCGAAGGCACGAAGGTCACCCTGCATGACGGCCCGAAGCGTGCCACCGGATTCCTGCGCCATGCCCTGCCGCCACGACAGGCTGGTCAGCGCCGTGGTTGCAGCCGCCGTCGCCATGCTGCCGTGAACGAAAGTCCTGCGTGTGGTTCGCATCGGTGCCGTTCCCTCTCCGGTTATTGTGGTTGGCCGTACCCTGCCGCACCGCGGCCTGTGACGGTCATGATTTCCGAATTTCCGCTCGGGCGAAAGCCCCAAATCCGATTTCGTCACTTCAGACGAGAAAACGCCCCGGCGGCAGCTCGTCGTGCGGCCAGTGGGGCCGGCTGATCTTGCGATAGGGATAGCGCCGGGAATCGAGTGGCGAAGGCCCGAGGCCGTCGCAGTAGATCACCTCGCTGGCAATCGGCCCGTAGGCCGCATGGAAATGGTGCGTCGACTTCACCCCGATATAGCGCTTGCTGCCGAGATCGATGCCGACATCGCTGAAGATCTCGGTGCCGAGCGCCTGGGTACGGTTGCTGATCAGCGTCACGTCGACGCTGCCGCCGGCCGTCGTGATGCGAATGCCGGCGGCATCGCCGAACGCGACCTTGGCGGTGCCGAATGACTGCCAGCCCTCGCGTTTCAGCCCGATGAGCGTCACCTCGGCATCCACCGGCGCCCCGGAGGCTGCCGAAGCCTTGCCGCCGAAGCGCAGCGGAAAGGTCGAGCCGATCTCCTTGGTATGGCAGATGGCGACGGCGAACGGGTCCCAGAACGGCCCGATCGCGGCATCGCCGCAGCCGCGATCGAGCAGCCGCCGCAAGACGTTGGTATTGTCCGATGCCGCCCCGCCGCCGGCATTGTCGGACGGGTCGGCCACGACGACGGGGCCTTCCTCCGCCGCATAGGCGAAGTCGATCGCCTCGTCGATCGAGCAGTGCGGGGGGCGCCAGGTGCCGCGCCGGGCGCGCACCTCGTCGCCGAGCTCGAGCGCCAGGGCATCGCCCTTGGTCTTGGCGTCGTCGGTAACGACCAGCACCCGAGCCCCCTGGTCCGCCACGTCGCCCTGCGTGAAGCCGTGCGCCAGGGACACCGAGAGCACCTCGGGCCGGGCCTCGTGCACCTTCATCTTCGCCACGAACGAGCGGGCCGGCTCGCGCGTCGTCGGGAAGAGGTCGTCCATACGGCAATCGTAAAGCGACATCACCGGGTGGACCTCGCCACGGATCGTGCGGGTCACGATGCTCACCAGCTCCTCCGCCCGCTCGACGAAGTCGGTGTGCGGGTATTCCTTGAAGAGGATGATGACATTGGCGTTCCTGACCCGCCGCTCGGTCAGGTGGCAGTGCGGGTCGAACTCCACGCCGATCACCGCCTCGGGCCCAACGAGTTCGCGGACCCGCTCGATCAGCTCGCCCTCGCAGTCATCGCAGCCCTGCGCCAGCATCGCCCCGTGCAGGCCCAGCAACACGCCGTCGACCGGCAGCGCCGCCTCGAGCTGCGCCAGGATCTCGTCGCGCATCGATTCCCAGTCTGCCTGGACCACCGGTGCGGAGGGCTCGGCCCAGAAGCAGGAGCCCTCGATGAGCTCGAAACCTTCCTGGGCCGCGCGGTTGCGCGCCACCCACAGGGAGGCGGTGGAATGGGTCGGCCGGTCGGGGTGCTCGCCCGGGCGGAAATAGACGCACTCCTCGAAGCTCCGCCGATCGGTGGGGATCGGCGAGAACGAGTTCGATTCGGTGGCAAGGGAGGCTGTGAAGAGTCGCATGAGCATTATTCCAGCGCTACGTTGCGCCCAAGTTCGCGCGGGTGGGACGCCGGCGCAAGCCGCGAAAGGAAGGAACGGGCATGGAGGTCGAGTGGCGGCATCTGACGGCGACGGCGCTGAACGAGCGCGCCGGGGCCGGTGCCATCGTGCTCCTGCCGGTCGCGTCCACCGAGCAGCACGGCCCGCACATGGCGACCGGCACCGACGCGCTGCTGGTCGCCGAGGTCTGCCGCCGGGCGGCGCTGCGCATCGAGGGCGTCGTCGCGCCGACGCTCTGGGCCGGCCTCGCCGAGCACCACATGAGCTTCGGCGGCAGCTTCACGCTTCGGCTCGCCACCTACCAGGCGCTGCTCGCCGACCTGCTCGCCTCGATACGCCGCGCCGGCTTCGCCCGGGTGGTGATCGTCAACGGGCATGGCGGCAACATGACGGCACTCAACGCCATGAGCGCCGAACTCAGCCAGGGCAGCGGGCTGGAGCTTGCCGTCACCACCTATTTCCAGCTCGCCGAAGCGGCAATGGCGCCACATCTCGAGGACCAGCCGGGCGTGCTGCATGCCGGCGAGGCCGAGACCTCGATGATGCTGGCGCTGCGCCCGCAATCCGTCGATACCGCCCGCCTCGGCGAAGCCACAGGCCCGATGCCGGAGCGGGGATCGGCCCTGGCGTCACCCTTGCACCGCTGGCGCTCCTTTGCCGAGCTCTCGGCCAGCGGCGTCATCGGCGATGCCCGCCGGGCGACGGCTGCGAAGGGCGAGCGCCTGATCGAGGCAGCCGCCACGGCACTCGCCGAGCGGCTCGCCGCCGGCGAGCCCTGGGCCTGACGATCGCAATTCCTGTCACGCAACTGCAACTTTGAAAGTGCCACCCATGACCTCCCCGCTCGCCGCCGCCATCGCCAGGGAATACGGCACGCCCGCCGTCGTGATCGATCTCGACGTCGTCGAGCGGAACATCCACCGGCTGCAGCAGGCCTGCGACGCTGTGGGCCTGCGGAACCGGCCACACATCAAGACGCACAAGTCGCCGGTGCTCGCCGCCCTGCAGCGCGACCGCGGAGCCAGGGGCATCACCTGCCAGAAGCTCGGCGAGGCCGAGGTCATGGCGGCGGCCGGGCTCGACGACATCCTGATCAGCTACAACGTGATCGGGACAGAGAAGATGGAGCGGCTCGGCCGGCTCCTGCGCACCGGGGTCACGGTGCGACCGTGCTGCGACAATCCCGTTGCCGCCGACGGCTATGTCGATGCGGCACGCCTGGCCGGGCGCGAGCTCGAGGTGCTGGTGGAATGCGACACCGGCCGCGAGCGGGCCGGGGTCGAGACGCCAGCCGAGGCGATCGCCCTCGCCCGCCGCATTGCCGGCCATGACGGGCTGCGCTTCGGCGGCCTTTTGCTCTACGCCCCCGAGGACCGGCAGGCGGAGAGCCAGAAGTTCCTCGACGAGGTCAAGGAAGGCCTGCGCGAGCACGGGCTCGAGGCAGGCATCGTCTCGACCGGCGGCACCCCCAATCTTCGCAATCTCGGCCGCATCAAGGGTGCCACCGAGCATCGTTCCGGCACCTCGATCTTCAACGACCGGATGATGATGGCATGCGGCGCCGCCACGCTCGAAGACTGCGCGCTCGCCGTCTACGCCACCGTGGTCAGCCGCGCCGGTTCCGAGCGCGGCATCCTCGACTCCGGCTCGAAGACGCTTACCAGCGATACCGGCGGCGGGCTCGACGGCCATGGGCTGATCCGCGAGTACCCCAAGGCCCGGATCAAGGGCTTCGCGGAGGAGCACGGCATGCTCGACCTAGCGGCCTGCGACCCGAAGCCCGGCATCGGCGAGACCGTCAGCATCATTCCCAACCACGTCTGCGTCGTCGTCAACATGGTGGACGAGCTGGTGACGGTGCGCGGCGGCGAGATCACCGGCACGCTCCCGGTCGCCGCCCGCGGCAAGCTGCGCTGAACGCCCGTCAGGCGTCCGGGAAGTTGCGCCGGGCGATGGCGGCGAGCGCCGGCAGGCGGCGGGTTGCCGCCCCGCTCGCCGCAAGCTTCGGCGCCTCCGTCCGGAACCACTCGGGACCGGGCTCCCAGCGGGAGAGCACGGCCGCGTAGATGTCGAGTGCCGAGAACCGCTCGCCCAGGAACCAGGGGCTGCCCGCCGCCGTCTCGGCGACCCGGTAGAGCCGCTCGCGCCAGGCGTCGACCGCCAGCCTGAACCCCTCCTGCCCGGCGGGCTCCGGCACGAACCGTGCCGGGTCGTCGCCAAAGGTGTAGGTCGGGTAGATGCTGGCGACGAAGAAGACCAGCCACCGGAGGAAGTCCGCACGCTCGGCGGCCGCGGCACCGGGTACCAGGTCGTCGAGCCCGCTGCGGTCGGCCAGGAACAGCGTGATTGCAGCACTCTCGGTCATCACCCGGCCATCCTCCAGGACCAGTGTCGGCACCTGCGCCAGCGGATTGACCGGCATCAGCGCCGCCCGGCTCTCTGCCGAGCGGACGAGGTCACCCACCAGCTCGAAGCGATAGTCGAGCCCGTACCAGCCGAGCTGCAGCTCGACGATCGCCGAGCCCCAGCCGGGCTCGCCGTAGAGGGTCAGAGGCATCGGGTGGGGTTCCTGCGACTCAGCCCAGGTAGAACTTCTGGATCTCCTCGCCGATCACCCCCGTCCGGTCGATGGTGTCGGTCAGGAACTCGTGCAGGCCGCGCTGGAAGATGTCGTCGATGCGGCTGTAGCGGAGCCGGGCGTGCATCTCGCCGGCGAGCCGGTGTGCCTCGCCGGCGCGGCCGCCATGGCGCTGGGCCAGGACATCGAGATTCTCCAGCACTTGCTCGTAGCACGAGCGCAGCGAGCGCGGCATTTCCGGTCGGAGGATCAGCATCTCGACCACCTGCCAGGGCACCACCCGGCCCTTGTAGAGCACGTGGTAGCTGCGCCGGGCCGAAACAGAGCGCAGAATCGCCGCCCACTGGTAGTAGTCGAGGCTGCCGCCGACCTGCTCGAAGCTCGGCAAGAGGACATGGTACTTGACGTCGAGGATGCGCGCCGTGTTGTCGGCCCGCTCGAGGAAGGTGCCGAGCCTGAGGAAGTTGAAGTTCTCGGTCCGCAGCAGCGTGTTGCTGTAGGCGCCGTTGAAGAGCAGCGCCTGGCGCTTCACCCAGTCGACGAAGGTGCTGAAATTGTCCGAGGAGAAGGTCTCCTCGTCGAACTCCCGAGATTCGAGGTATGCGCCGTTAATCGCCTCCCAGACGTCGAGTGTCAGGGCTGCCCGGACGGCCCGGGCATTGTTCCGCGCCTGGACGAGGCAGCTCATGATGCTCGACGGGTTGCGCCGATCGCGAATGAGATAGTGAAGGACAGCGGCCTCGTCGGAGCGTTCGTGCAGCTCGAAGAAAGGCGTCTCGCAGCCGGCGGCGATGAGCGCGGAGTGCCACTCATTGAGGCTGTTGGGGTTCGCCAGGACCGACATGCGCTGGGCCACATCGAGCAGCCGGGCGACATAGTCCATGCGCTCGATCGAGCGGGAGAGCCAGAAGAGGTTGCTGGCGGTGCGACTGAGCATCCCTTCAGCCCTCCGCCACCGGCTGTCTCGGTGCCTGCCATTGCGACTGGCTCTGGCTTTGTGTCTGGGCAGCCGGCGCCAGCACCCAGGTGTCCTTGGTCCCGCCGCCCTGGGAGGAGTTGACCACCAGCGAGCCGTCCTTCAGGGCGACCCGAGTGAGCCCGCCCGGCGCTATGCGCACGGCGTCGCCGCCGAGCAGCACGAAGGGCCGAAGGTCGACGTGGCGGGGGGCGACGCCGTTGGCGACGAAGGTCGGGCAGGTCGAGAGGGCGAGCGTCGGCTGGGCGATGTAGTCGTGCGGCTTCGCCTTGAGCTTGGCGCGGAACTCCTCGATGTCGGCCTTGCTTGCATGGGGGCCGACCAGCATGCCGTACCCGCCCGAGCCGTGCACCGCCTTGATCACCAGCTCGGCCATGTGGTCGAGCACGTAGGCCAGATCGTCCGCCTCGGCGCAGCGCCAGGTCGGCACGTTGTTCAGGATCGGCGTCTCGCCCAGATAGAAGCGGACCATGTCCGGCACGTAGGTGTAGATCGCCTTGTCGTCGCAGATGCCCGAGCCCACCGCGTTGGCGAGCGTGACATTGCCCTGGCAATAAGCCTCGAAGAGCCCGGGCACGCCGAGCGCCGAATCGGGATTGAAGGCCAGGGGGTCGAGGAAGGCGTCGTCGATCCGGCGATAGATGACGTCGACCCGCTTCGGGCCTTCGGTCGTGCGCATCATGACGACGCCGTTCTGGACGACGAGATCCTGCCCCTCGACCAGCTCGACGCCCATTTCGTCGGCGAGGAACGAGTGCTCATAATAGGCGCTGTTGTAGAAGCCGGGGGTCAGCAGGGCCACGACCGGGTCGCCCGGGCAGTTCGGCGGTGCGACGCTCTGCAGGGTGGCGAGCAGCTCCTCGGGGTAGTGCGAGACCGGCTGGATCGCCTGCCGGGCGAAGAGGTCCGGGAAGAGGCGCATCATCACCTCGCGGTTCTCCAGCATGTAGGAGACCCCGGAAGGTGTGCGGCAGTTGTCCTCCAGCACGTAGAACTCGTCCGGCCCGGTGCGCACCATGTCGATGCCGGCGATGTGGTTGTAGACGCCGGCCGGCACGTCGACGCCGACCATCTTCCGCTCGAAGCACGGATTGCCCTCGATCAGCCGCTCCGGCACGGTTCCGGCGCGAATGATCTCGCGGCCGTGATACATGTCCTGGACAAAGCGGTTGAGCGCCTTGACCCGCTGCTCGAGGCCGCTGGCCAGAAGGTCCCACTCGCCCGCATCCAGCACGCGCGGGATGATGTCGAAGGGGATCAGCCGCTCGGGGTCGCCACCCTCGGTATAGACGGCGAAGGTGATGCCGATCTTGCGAAAGAGCGCCTCGGCCTCCCGCTCCTTGCGGGCGAGGAATTCCGGCGGTGTCCGGCTCAGCCAGTCCTCGACCACCGCGTAGGCCGGCCGGCAGCTGGCGTCGAGCCCGTGCATCTCGTCGAACATTGCCGTCCCCTCCTCGCTGCACCGCCGTCCTGTGGTGCTCGGGTTCGACGAACATGGCAAGCCCGTCGCGGGGCTGTCAATCTTGCCCAACTATTGGGCAACTCCGACGCGATCGCGACCGCCGCTCGGGCCGAATTGCCGGTCAGCGCACCAGCCGATAGCCGCCCGGCTCGGTCAAGAGCAGCGTGTTCTCGCCGGCTATCGGCTCGATCTTCTGCCTGAGGCGGTAGATGTGCGTCTCCAGCGTATGCGTCGTCACGGTCGCGTTGTAGCCCCAGACCTCGTCGAGCAGCGTGTCGCGGGCTACCGGCCGATCGCCCACCCGGAAAAGGTACTTCAGGATCGCGGTTTCCTTCTCGGTCAGATGGATCTTCTTGTCGGCAGCCGTCACCAGCATCTTCGCCGCCGGCTTGAAGGCATAGGGCCCGATCTGGAAGGTGGCATCGTCGGAGAGCTCGAACTGCCGGAGCTGGGCCCGCAGGCGCGCCATCAGCACGCCGAGCCGCACCGGCTTGCCGACATAGTCGTTGGCGCCGCTGTCCAGCCCGAGGATCGTGTCGGCGTCGCTGTCGTGGCCGGTCAGCATGATCACCGGCGCCTTGATCCCGGCCTTGCGGATCAGCCGGCAGAGGTCGCGACCGTCCGTGTCCGGCAGGCCGACGTCGAGGATCAGCGCATCGAGCGGGTGGGCCTTGGCGAGCTCCAGGCCCTCCTTGCCGGTGCCGGCCTGCAACACCTCGCAGCTCTCGTGCAGGCCGAGTTGCTCAGCCAGCTCGCCGCGGAAAGCCTCGTCATCATCGACGATCAGGATGCGCTTGCCGCTGTTCATGTCGCTTCGCCACCGGTGTTGTGGAGCCGCCCTCACCGGCGAGACTACCGGCGCCCGGCCGGAAGCGAAAGGGCGCCCGATGGGCAGGGTGCTCCTATGGGCGCTTGTCGCCCGGCCGCCTTGCGGCTATCGCAGTCCGGCAGCGCGTGCGGAAACGGTTAACCCTTTCGTTCTATGATCGATCCGCGCGGGTCGTTCCCCGCACGGCGGAATGGCCGCCGTTCCGGCGATCGAGGCGACGACCGACCCTGATGTTCCTCATTCTCTACCTCATGGCCCTGACGGCCCTCGTGCTGCATGCGCCGCAGGATCTGCTCGACCCGGCCAACCAGCCGTTCTTCGTGGTGATCGGGGTGATCGGCATCTGGCGCTATGGCTGGGGTGCGGTGCACTTCCTGCGGGCCCAGTACTACAAGCGGATCGCGTTCCCCGGCCTGCGCCGGCGGGCCCTGGCCCTGCGGCCGGCGCCAGCCGAGGAGGGCGCCGAGGCGACCAGCGCCGGTGCCAACAGCGCCGACGCAGGGCGAACGGGCCCCGAGGTCTTCATCATCGTCACCAGCTTTCGCATCCGGGCCGAGACCACCGCCACCGTCTATCGGGGTGCCATCGCCGAGGCCTGCCGGCACGACGGCCCGGCGGTGATCGTGGCCTCGGTGATCGAGATGGCCGACCAGCGCTTCATCAAGCAGCTCTTCTACTCGATGGCGCCGCCCGCGCATGTCCGTCTGATCTTCGTGCGCACCCCGGCCATGGGCAAGCGGCACAGCCTTGCCGTGGCGCTCCGTGCCGTCGCCCGCAGCCGGCCGGCCAACGATGCGGTCGTGGCCCTCGTCGACGGCGACACCGTGCTGATGCCGGGCACGTTCGAGCGGTGCCTGCCGTTCTTCCGCCTGCTGCCCGAGATCGGTGCGCTCACCACCGACGAGGAGCCCATCATCCAGAGCGGTGCCCTGCTGCGCCAGTGGTACATGCTGCGCTTCGCCCAGCGGCAGCTTCTGATGTGCTCCATGGGCCTGTCGCGCAAGCTCCTGACGCTCACCGGGCGGATGTCCTTCTTTCGGGTGCGGATCGCCATCGATCCCACCTTCATCGCCACGCTGCGCGACGACAGCATCGAGCACTGGCGCCTCGGGCGGATCCCGCTCTTGACCGGCGACGACAAGTCGACCTGGTTCTGGCTGCTGCAGCGCAACTGGGACATGCTCTATGTCCCGGACGTGCGCATCCTCACCCTCGAGGACCCGCCGGACGGGCGCTTTTTGGTCGCTACCACCCGGCTGATGCGCCGCTGGTTCGGCAACATGCTGCGCGCCAGCGGCCGGGCCATAGCCCTCGGGCCGCGGCGGGTCGGTCTCTTTCCCTGGTGGTGCCTGATCGACCAGCGCATCTCGATGTGGACGCCGCTGCTGCTGCCGCTCTCCGCCCTGGCGCTCACCCTCGCCACCGGCCCCGTCGTGCTCTACGCCTACGGCATCTGGGTCATGACCACGCGCCTCCTGCAGTCGCTCCTGCTGCTCGGCATGCGCGACCGCATCGGCACGCTCTTCCCGCTGCTCATCCTCTACAGCCAGGTCTATGGCGCCATGGTCAAGACCTGGGTCCTGTTCCATCCGCACCGCCAGAGCTGGACGCGTCAGGGGATCGTCGCGCCGGCGCCGGCCGGGATCAGCGGGCAGTTGCAGGGGGCGCTTTCACACTATACCCATGCGCTCGCCATGCTCGCCCTGATCCTCGCCGTGGCGGTCTTCACCGGGCTGCTCGAGGCACCGTCGCCGCGGACGGTCGCCCTGGCCTTCGCCCGCCTCTTCTGAACCCGCCGGTATTCTGGAACGCTCCATGCAGCCACAGGTCGTCCACGAGGCCGAAGTCCACCGCCAGCACGTTCGCCTGAAGATCCCGATCAATGTCGAGATCGACGGCTCCACCTTCACCGTCGACGACTGGTCGATGGGCGGCTTCGGCATCTTCTCCGAGATGACCTCGCGCCAGCCGGGCGAGCGCTTTCCCGTCAAGCTGATCTTCCCGTTCGAGGACTTCGAGGTCACGCTCAGGCTCGACTGCCAGATGGTCTACATCCTCGAGGAGAGCGCGCGCTTCGGCTGCCGCTTCCTCGGCCTGAGCCAGGGGCAACTTGCTCTCTTCCGCTATCTCGTCGACGCCTATCTTTCCGGCGAGATCGTCAGCGGCGGCGATATCCTGGCCATTGCCGGGCGCGAGAACTCGGCCGCCGTGCGCGACCGCGGCCTGCCCTACAACCCCTATGCGGAAGCCGATGGCGTCGGCCGCCGGATCAAGCAGATCGCCGGTTACGCGCTGCTCGGCGTCGCCACGCTCGGCCTCGCGGCGCTGATCTTCACCGGCGTCCAGGAGCGCTTCTTCACGGTGCGGGCCGAGAGTGCGGTGATCGAGACGCCGGTCGTCCGCCTCCGGGCGCCCGATGCCGGCATCCTGACGCCGGCGACCCTGCCCAACATCCTGCAGCCTGGCACGCCCGTCGCCCGGATCGAGACCGCCGACGGGCGCTTCGTGCATCTCGAGAGCCCCTGCGACTGCGTGCTCTACGAGTGGCTCGTCATGCCCGGCCAGTTCAGCCAGCAGGGCGAGGACGTGGCGGTGCTGGTCACCGCCAACCAGCCGCTCCTGGTGCGCGCCCAGGTGGCCTTCGAGCAGGCCAACCGGCTGGCGGTCGGCGATCTCGCCCTGATCGACGTGCCCGGCCGGCCCGAGGGCATGCGCGGCCAGGTCGAGAGCATCGACTTCCGGCCGAGCCTGCGCCGCATCGACGAGAGCGTCGGCGCGACGCCGAACCGCCGCCTCGCCCAGGTCACCATCCGCCCCGACCAGCCCTTCGAGTTCGAGGATCTGGGCTCCATCGTCGGCGTCAGCTTCCCATGACGGGCCGTGGCCGGAACCAGGCAGGGGCACCGCCTGCGAAGTGCTGTGCCCACCGGTGCGGCCGCTGACCGGAGGGCCCGATGCTCAAGCGCCTCGCCGCCTTCCTCGTCACCGGTTGCCTGCTCATCGGCAGTGCCCTCGCCGACACGGAGACGCTGCGCAGCCTGGCGCTGCTGCTCGGGCTCGAGGATGCCTACGGCTTCGCCGAGACGGTGGAGACGCTGCGGCGCGAGGGCGACCTGCCGGACTACTACGTGACCAAGGACGAGGCCCGCGACCTCGGCTGGCGGCCGGGCGACGATCTGTGCCGCTCGGCACCCGGCCATGTGATCGGCGGCGACCGCTTCGGCAATCGCGAGGGGCGGCTGCCGGACCGGCAGGGCCGGCGCTGGTACGAGGCCGACCTCGATTTCGACTGCGGCCGGCGCGGCGCCCGACGGCTCGTCTTCTCCAACGACGGCCTGATCTTCGTCACCCTCGACCACTACGAGACCTTCTACGAGATCCCGGCGGACGCGGAGGGCCAGCGATGATCACCGCCCGCCTCGACGGCCGGCAGCGGAGCAAGCGGGCGGTGCTGGCGAGGCTCGCCGGCGAGCTCGGCTTCCCGCCGCATTTCCGCCCCAATCTCGACGCGCTCTTCGACGTGCTGACCACCGACGTCGCGGGTCCGGTCACCATCGACTGGCGCCTGACCGAGAACGCCCGAAAGGCGCTCGGTGGCGATTACGCAGCCATCGCCCGCACACTGACCGAGGCCGCGCAGGCCCGGGACGACCTGACTCTCCGCCTCACCAACCCCTGACGTTCGCCGGCGCGCCCGGCGTCGACCCGCCAGGGAGACGAAGGTGGCGAGTACCTCGGACCTGTCGCCGAAGCCGACGCAGCAGGCCGCAAAGTCCCGCGGGGATAGATTTGTCTATAGGATTTATAGCCCATTTCGACGCTGCGGGCAAGCCTTCTGGCGGGCTGCCCGGGTTGGTTCGGCAATTCGTGCTTTCGACGGTGCGGCGGCTGGGCGAGCATTCGCCAAAACAGGGTGAAAACCGTTACCGGCCCGCAGGTTAGGGTCTCCCGGGTTCGTTCGCAGGGTCCTGGGTTCGTTCGTCGATTTCCCGGGTTCGATCGTCGAATCCGTGGGTTCGATCGTCGATTCCCCAGGTTCGTTCGTCGTCACCTGTCGCATATAACGCGACACTTGCGGGCCATTGTCGCAGAATCTGCGACATCACGATTCCTTATGTCGCATATACCGCGACAGTTCGGCCCCTGCTGTCGCGGTATATGCGACACCCCGAGCCCGAATGTCGCGTATACCGCGACAACCCAAGCGTTTGCGGGGGCTGAAACGCCCCGAAGGGCACGCCGGAGCAGGTTGGCGCCACGCAAGTATAAACATTGCTTATGCCTGCCGGACGGGCGCCGGAGCCCGGATCAGGCCTTGGGGCGGCCGACCACGGTGATCGACCGTTCGGAAAGGGCGCGGTTGCCGCCGGCTTCCCTGGCCTGGCGACAGGCGCGGTCGGCGCGACCGACGAGCCGCTGCAGGGGCTCCCCCGGGTGCGAGAGGGCGACGCCGATGGCGACCGTGACGGCCGGGATCTCGGCGCCGGTCGCGCCGGTCTCGAGGGTGAGCGCGGCGATGTCGTGACAGAGGCGCTCGGCCAGCGCCGTCCCCTCGGTGAGCTCGGTGTCGACGAGGAGGACGCCGAAGGCGGCCCCCTCGAGCCGGCCGATCATGTCCTGCTGCTTCAGCGCGAGGCCGATGCGCCGTGCTACCGCCTTGAGCATGAGGTCGCCGATGCGGCGGCCGCATGCCTCGTTGAAGGCGGCGAACCGGTCGAGGTCGACGATCAGGTAGACCAGGGACCGGCCGGCCGCCGCGGCCGACGCGACGGCCCGCTCGAGCGCCCGCTCGAGCCGCCGCTGCCGGGCGACGCCGCTCACCGGATCGATCTCGTCGAACCCCTCATTGGTCCGGAGCGCCGCGCGGAGCTGGCTGATCTCGGCAGTGCCCTCGACGACCCGGCGCTGCAGGCGGCCGGCGGCCACCCGCATGCCGTCGGTCTCGCGCGCCAGCGCCGTGAGGAGGGCCCGGATTTCCCGATAGCGGGCATGGACCTCGGCCGAGGGCGATGTCTCCGGCGCCCCCTCCAGCTCGGCGCCGAGCCGGCCGATGCGTTCGGCCCGGCCCGCGGCATCGGCTTCGGCGCCGGCGAGGTCCTCCTCCAGCCGCGCCAGCAGCCGGAGCGCGTTGCGGCTCGTCTCGGCGACCAGGAGGGCGGCCTGGTCGGCACCGAAATAACGCTCGTGGAGCACGGCGATCAGGCCCGCGTCGAAGGGCTCGCCGCGTGCCTCGAGGTCCTTCAGGCGGCGTGAGAGGTCCGGCCGCTCGCCGGCCAGATGCCGGTACCAGACCGTGAACGATTCCGGTGTGAGCGGGATGCCGTGGCGCCGGAGCGCCAGCAGCGTCGCGTCGCCGAGCGGGTCGTCATGATGTGCCGGTGCCGGCGGCCGCTCGGCAAAGAGCTGCCGCAGGAAGCCCAGCCCGCCGGCCGTCTCGCTCCGCCCGTCCACCGCCATCCGCTCTCCATGCTGCACGGATCGGCCGAGACTGGCCGAAGCGGATGAAGAAAGCGTGAAGAGCCGGGGTTATCCGTGGGGTTATCCACAAGAACTCAGCGGGACTGATGCCCGGCTGAGGCGCCTGAGCGGCAACTCAGCCCGCACCCCGGGCCGCGTGATCAGGGGCGCCAGGCCTCGTAGTCGCCGGTCGCGTGGTCCCGCTGCCCGCCGCGCCGCTCGTGGCCGGGCGGCAGATAGGCCCAGGCCGTGCCCGTGGGGTTGGCGGCGTGCGGCTGCTCCCAGAAGCGTTCGGCGAGCGGCTGCTCGCTCGGCGCCTTCTCGCGATTCTTGTGCAGCCAGGCGTTCCAGCCGGCCGGCACCGAGCTCGCCTCGAGCTCGCCGTCCCCGGCATAGACCACCCACCGGCGCTCCTCGCGCCAGTCGGTCGCCCCGGCCCGCCGGTAGTAGACATTGCCGAGCGAATCCTCGCCGACCCGCTCGCCCCGGCGCCGCGTGAAGAGATGGGTGCCGAGCCGGTTGTTGGCGAGCCACTTGAGGAAGGACACGAGCAGGGTCTCCGCGCCTGGAAGGGTCGATCGGGAAGGGCGAAGGCAGCGCCGCCGGGCGCCTTGTTCGCGCGCATGCTCCTTATGGGCAGCATATGCCCGGGCGTCCAGCCACCAAGCGACGCAGGGCGGCGCCGGGTCGAGCCGGACCGGCGCATCGGTGGACAGGTTGTGGACAAGTTCCAGCCGGGATTGCTTGTGGATAACCGGCACCTGTGGACAACGCGGGACAAGCACAAGCTGTGGAAAAGTCGGGAGAAACGGCCGCATTGAGCGTTGCTCAGCCGGCTCAACCAGGATCAGCCGAACGAACCGGGAACGCACACCGGCGCCCTCCCCGACTTTTCCACAAGGTTTTGCAGGACCGATTCCGGCGGTACAGAGGTGGCCGCTGAGCGTCCCTGAGCGTGCAATTAAATCAGCCGGCAACTGAGCCATTCTCGCGGGAAAGGCGAGTTCGGAGCCGCCTTGCGGCCGGGGCCGGCGATGGCAGACCGGCAACACCCGAGACCTTCCGGGCCAAAAGCGCGTCAGCAACACAATATCTTGTTGTGGAGGGCCGGCCAGTTCGTATATCTGGTCAGGCTAGGCTGTGCTGGCCGCCGATCGAAGGCGACGGGCACTAGCCGGAGCGGCGAGTTGCAGGCGTGGGCAGCCCGGTATGTCGACTTTTTCGGCGCCCGGACCGCCCTGGCGCAGGCTTCCTGTTGTGCTTCGGCGCGGGCGGTTCTAAACTAAGCGTTGAGTGATCCTTGGATCAATCGGCGCTGATCGACGAACCTTCGCGCAGAGGGCGGGCAGCTGCAAGCAGGTTTGACGAACGGGACGAGAACATCTTAGTCTCGCAGCGACGAGGAGATCGGTGTCGATGAAGATCGAGCGGGCCTTTACCAAAGCCGGAGCATCGCCCTACGCGGCGATCGCGTTCCGTTCCGCCTCGAGCGAGATCCGCAACCCGGACGGGTCGGTGGTGTTCGCGGCGACGGAGCTCGAGGTGCCGGCGGGCTGGTCGCAGGTCGCCATCGACGTGCTGGCGCAGAAGTATTTCAGGAAGGCCGGTGTCCCGGCGCGCCTGAAGCCCGTCAAGGAGAAGGGCGTCCCGGCCTGGCTCTGTCGCCGCGTGCCCGACGAGGCGGCGCTCGCTGCCCTCCCCGAGGACGAGCGCACGACCGGCGAGACGAGTGCGAAGCAGGTCTTCGACCGGCTGGCCGGCGCCTGGACCTACTGGGGCTGGAAGGGCCGCTACTTCTCGACCGAGGCGGATGCGCAGAGCTTCTACGACGAGCTGCGCTGCATGCTGGCGCGCCAGTACGCGGCCCCCAACTCGCCGCAGTGGTTCAACACCGGCCTGCACTGGGCTTATGGCATCGACGGCCCGGCGCAGGGTCACTTCTTCGTCGACGAGGCGACCGGCAAGGTGCAGGCCTCGACCTCGGCCTATGAGCGGCCGCAGCCGCATGCCTGCTTCATCCAGTCGATCCAGGACGACCTCGTCAACGAGGGCGGGATCATGGATCTCTGGGTGCGCGAGGCCCGGCTCTTCAAGTACGGCTCCGGCACGGGCACCAACTTCTCCAACCTGCGCGGCGAGGGCGAGCGGCTCTCCGGCGGCGGGCGGTCCTCCGGCCTGATGAGCTTCCTCAAGATCGGTGACCGGGCGGCCGGTGCGATCAAGTCGGGCGGCACGACGCGCCGCGCGGCGAAAATGGTGATCGTCGATGTCGACCATCCGGACATCGAGGCCTTCATCGACTGGAAGGTCACCGAGGAGCAGAAGGTGGCGGCGCTGGTCGCCGGCTCGCGGCTGCTGCAGCGCCATGCCAACGCCATCATGGAGGCGTGCCACGCCGCCGCCGACGTGCCGCAGGACAAGCGCTGCGACCCGCTCGCCAACCCGCATCTCAAGCGGGCCATCCGCGACGCGCGACGCGCCCTCCTCCCCGAGGGCTCGATCCAGCAGGCCATCCTGCTGGCGGCACAGGGCTACAGCTCGGTCGAGGTGCCGGTCTACGACGCCGACTGGGACAGCCAGGCCTACCTGACGGTGGCCGGGCAGAACTCGAACAACTCGGTCCGGATCAGCGACGCCTTCTACCAGGCCGTCCAGCAGGACCGCGAGTGGCCGCTCACCGCCCGCATCTCGGGCAAGGTGGCGAAGACCGTCCGGGCCAAGGCACTCTGGGACAAGCTCTGCTTCGCCGCCTGGGCCAGCGCCGATCCCGGCGTGCAGTACGACACCACCATCAACGACTGGCACACCTGCCCGGCGGACGGCCGCATCAACGCGTCGAACCCGTGCTCCGAGTACATGTTCCTCGACGACACGGCCTGTAATCTCGCGTCCTTGAACCTGATGCAGTTCCGGATCGCCGAGCTGAGCTACAAGTTCCGCACGCTCGGCCTCGGCTACGCCAATGTCGGCGGGCTCCTGATGGCGTCCGGCATCCCCTATGACAGCGACGAGGGGCGCGCCTATTGCGGCGCCATCACCGCACTGATGACCGGCGTGGCCTATCGCGTCTCGGCGGAGCTCGCTGCCGAGCTCGGCGCCTTTCCGGGCTACGCGCCGAACCGTGAGTCGACGCTCCGCGTGCTCCGCAACCATCGTCGTGCCGCGCACGGCGAGGCCCGGGACTACGAGGAACTCGCCACCCTGCCCGTCCCGCTCGACGCCGGCCACTGCCCGTCCGAGCCGCTCGTCCAGGCCGCCCGGCGCGCCTGGGACGAGGCGGTCGCCATGGCCGAGCAGCATGGCGTCAGGAACGCCCAGGTCTCGGTGATCGCACCCACGGGCACGATCGGCCTCGTGATGGACTGCGACACCACCGGGATCGAGCCCGACTTCGCGCTCGTCAAGTTCAAGAAGCTCGCCGGCGGCGGGTTCTTCAAGATCATCAACCGGATGGTGCCGCAGGCGCTCGCCACGCTCGGCTACACCAAGGCGCAGATCGAGGCGATCACCCGCTATGCGGTCGGCCACGGCACGCTGCAGCACAGCCCCGGCATCGACCACGCGGCGCTGCGCGCCAAGGGCTTCACCGACGAGGTCCTGAAGAAGCTCGAGGCCGGCCTGCCGACCACCTTCGATATCCGCTACGCCTTCAACCGCTTCTCGCTCGGCGACGCATTCTGCCGGGACGTGCTGGGCTTCACCGACGAGCAGCTCGGCGACGTGCGCTTCGACATGCTGCAGTCGCTCGGCTTCAGCCGCGAGGCGGTCGAGCAGGCCAATGCCTTCTGCTGCGGCACCATGACGATCGAGGGTGCGCCGGAGCTGAAGGACGAGCATCTGGCCGTCTTCGACTGCGCCAATCCCTGCGGGCGGATCGGCAAGCGCTACCTCTCGGCGTCGAGCCATATCCGCATGATGGCGGCGGCCCAGCCCTTCATCTCGGGTGCGATCTCCAAGACCATCAACATGCCGGCCCGGGCCACGGTCGAGGATTGCCGCGAGGCCTATCTCGAGGGCTGGCGGCTCGGCGTGAAGGCGCTCGCCCTCTACCGCGACGGCTCCAAGCTGAGCCAGCCGCTCTCGTCGATGCTGGCCGACGACATCGAGGACGAGGCCGATGACGACGCAGCCGCGCGCTCGCAGGTCGAGCGCATCGTCGAGGTCACCGAGCGGGTGGTCGAGCGCTTCGTCAACGGCCGGCGCAAGCTGCCGTCCAGGCGCAAGGGCTACACGCAGAAGGCCATCGTCGGCGGCCACAAGCTCTATCTGCGGACCGGCGAGTACGCGGACGGGGCGCTTGGCGAGATCTTCGTCGACATGCACAAGGAAGGTGCCGCCTTCCGCTCGCTGATGAACAGCTTCGCCATCTCGGTCTCGATCGGCCTGCAATACGGCGTGCCGCTCGAGGAGTTCGTCGAGGCCTTCTCGTTCACCCGCTTCGAGCCCTCGGGCATCGTCCAGGGCAACGACACGATCAAGATGGCGACCTCGGTGCTCGACTACATCTTCCGCGAGCTCGCCATCTCCTATCTGGAGCGCACCGACCTCGCCAATGTCGACCCCGCGGAGCTGCGCCACGACGCCATCGGCGCCGGCACCAAGGAAGGCGACATGGGCGAGAACGTGGCGCAGATCGCGTCCGCCGGCTTCGTGCGCGGCAATCTCCGCCTGCTCGCCGGCGGCGGTGCCGTGATGGAGCCGACGGCACCAGGCGGCGGTTCGCGTCAGGCCGGTGGCAGCACCGGCGCGGCATCGAGCTCCGCCGTCAGCACGCTTTCACGAGACAGCCGCCGCCAGCAGGCGGAAATCGCCCGCCTCCAGGGCTATGAGGGCGATCCCTGCTCGGCTTGCGGCAACTTCACGCTGGTGCGTAACGGCACCTGCCTGAAATGTGACACCTGCGGCAGCACGACTGGCTGCAGCTAGGGGTCACATGGCGTACCCGTGGGCAGCGGGACGTCTCTTTTCTTGTATTCTCCTCCACTACGGCCCCGGGTTCGCCCGGGGCCGCTCTTCTCTTCAGCCGGGCGGCATCTTCGCGAAGGCCGGCAGGGCCGGGTCGAGGTGGTCCCAGGTCTGGGCGGCGCCGGCGTAAGTCACGACCTGCGGCGTGAAGCGGGCCGGGTCATCGAGGCTCGCAGCGTGCACGGCGAAAAGGTCGGGCATGGCCGCAAGGGTCAGGTAGACCGGCGAGCCGCAGGTCGGGCAGAAGGCGTGCGACTTCAGGTTGCCGCTGTCGCCGGCCACCTCCCAGTGGGTCACGGCACCGGTCAGCTCGACCGCGCTGCGCGACGGGAAGGTCAGATAGGAGCCGTGGCCGGTGCCGCTCGCACGCTGGCAGTCGCGGCACTGGCAGTGGTTCGCGAAGATCGGGTCGTCGGCGATCGTGTAGCGGACGGCGCCGCAGGCGCAGCCGCCGGAATAGGCGTCGCTCATCTCTTTCTCCTTCGCTGGAGCGGTTGGTGATCGGGGTGCGGTCAGCCCTGCCCGGCTGCGATTGCGCCGAGGTTTGGCACGACCTTCTGCCAGCCCTTGCCCATGGTCTCGAGGGCGGACTGGTTCTGCGGCATGAGGAACCCGGCATGGACCAGGCGCAAGCGCGTGCCGCGGGCGACGGGTGCGAGGGTCCAGGTGACGACGGTGTCGAGCAGCGAGCCGTAGCCTTCGTTCGCCGCGTGCCCGCCTCGCCAGCTATAGGCGAAGCGTTCGTTGGGGATCACCTCGAGCACCTCGCAGTGGATGACGCCGTCCCAGCCGCCGGCGGGCCTGGTCTGGAAGGTGAAGCGCCGTCCCGGCACCGGCTCGAAGCCCCTTGGCTCCATCAGCCAGCGACCGATCAGCTCGCCCGTGGTGAGCGTCTTCCAGAGCGTCTCGGGCGCGTGCGGGAAGATTTCCTCGACCACGATCTCCCTGGTCATGACGGCGACATCATTCATGGATCGATCTCCTCGAGGAGGGCCCGCAGGTCGGCGAAGCGGTCGGGCCAGAAGGCGGCGTAGTGGCTGATCCAGTCGGCCAGCGGCTCAAGGCCTTCAGGCCGGGCGCGATAGTGGACATTGCGGCCGGCGCGGCGCTCGGCGACCAGGCCCGCCTGCTTCAGGGCCTTCAGATGCTGCGAGATGGCACCCTGGGTGACGCCGCTGCCGCGCGTCAGCTCGACCACGGTGATCTCTTCGGAGCGAACGATCCGCTCGAACACGGCCCGCCGGGTCGGCACGGCCAGGGCCTGCATGACGGCATCGACGGGTGCGGTTGCGATCATGGCAATCGAATAGCCGACACTAATTGATTAGTCAACGCTGTTCGTTGATTGCACCCTCTCGCGCAAGAGGCGAACATCGACAGTCCCCCCTGCCGCATAACCGAGGATGTCCGGGGATGGCGATGGACTGGCCTCGGCCCGCACACCACACCGAATTGCCGAGCTGGCCCGCCATCCGGTCTTTCGGGTTGACGTCAACTGTCAGTTGCCCGACATTTTCCGCACTGAACGGCGCTGTCACGAGGGCGGGTGGAACAACAGAGAGCGCGAAGAAGGCGAGATCATGGGCTGGCGTCCCCGACTTTTGAGTAGATCCGACGAGGTCCGGCCGGTCATCGAGAAGCAGCTGGCCGCCGGGACCGTGCTCTTCTGGGCCGGCGACCCGAGCGATGCCGTCGCCCTCATCATCGATGGCGAGATCGAGGTGCTGGCGGAGCAGGTCAACGGTCTCGTCCGCATCGGCAAGCACGGCAACGGCGCCTATGTCGGCGACAAGGACGTCGTGGCCGAGCGGCCGCGGCGCTTCACCTTCCGCACCACGCGCCCGACCCGCGTCGAGATGCTCGCCGGCGGGCTGTTCCTCGAGCGAATGCGGGCCGCCGGCGGTGCCGCCGAGCCGCGCGCCGAGGCGCTGGTCCGCCTGCTGCCCGCCTCGACCCTGAGCGCCGCCCTCCTTCCGCAGGAGGGACTCTCCCTCACCAATTTCCCGTTCAGCGTCGGGCGCGCCGGCAGCGACGACGACGACGACAAGGGCGCCGACAAGCGGGCCCGGCTGGTGATCGCCGAAAAGCCGCCCTACCGCCTGTCGCGCCGCCATTTCACCGTCCTGCGCGACGGCGCCACCATCCGGGTGGTCGACCCGGGCAGTCGCCTCGGCACGCTGGTCGACGGCGAGCGGCTCGGCCTCGAGCCCCTGGAGCTTACCCGGGGCGTCACCCACGAGATCGTGGCCGGCGGGCCGAGCTCGCCCTACCGCTTCCAGCTTGCGATCGACTGAAGCGGCGCCGAGAATGCGCGCGGCAGGCGATCGGGCCTGCCCGATACCGGTTTGCCGGGTCGCTCGTGGTCGGGAGAGAAGCTCCATGTCGGTCGTTCTTCGCGCCTGGCAGCCAGTCTGGCTGGTCGCCTTGTGCCTTTGCTGGGCGCTCTCGCTCACGCCGGCGGCTCGGGCCGCGAGCGGCCCGGAGATCGACGCCAAGGTCGACATCGCCCTGGCGCAGTTGCTGCGCGAATCCGAGGCCGCCCGCGCCCTGAACGACAAGGCCGTCGCGGTCCTGGTCTTTCCCGACATCGTCAAGGGCGGCTTCGGGATCGGCGGGCAGTACGGCGAGGGTGCGCTGCGCCGCAATGGCCTAACCGTCAGCTACTACAACATCGCCGCCGCCTCGTTCGGCCTGCAGATCGGTGCGCAGACCTTCAGCCAGGCGATCTTCTTCATGACCGAGGAGGCCGTCGCCTATCTCGACAGCTCCAAGGGCTTCGAGATCGGCGCCGACGCCAATGTGGCGCTCGCCAATGAGGGGCTGGGCTACGACGTGACGAGCAGCACCGTCCAGGACCCGATCATCGCCTTCGTCTTCGGCCAGCAGGGCCTCATGGCCGGCCTGACGATCGAGGGCTCGAAGATCACCAAGTTGCAGAAGTAACCTTTCCGGGGAGGAAGCCGGCCATGGAGCCGCGCCTGTCGCTGGTCACGCTCTCGGTCAGGGATCTGGCGCTTGCCCGCCGGTTCTATGTCGAGGGCCTTGGCTGGCCGGCATCTTCGGCGAGCACCGACGACATCGTCTTCATCCAGATCGGGCCACTCGGCCTCGCCCTCTATCCCGAAGAGGACTTCACCAGGGAGATCGGCGCCGCCGCGACATGGACGACGCCCGGCATCGTCCTCGCCCAGAACGTGCGGAGCCCGGCGGCGGTGGCGGAGGTCCTAGCCCAGGCCGAGGCGGCCGGCGGGCGGATCGTCAAGCCGGCGCACAAGGCCGACTGGGGCGGCACGTCGGGCTACTTCGCCGACCCGGACGGCCACCACTGGGAAGTGGCGCACAACCCCTTCTTCCCGCTCGCCGACGACGGCGCTTTGCAGTTGCCACGAAAGACTTGATACTAACTTATTGTTATAAGCCGAAATTTCAAGTTGACTTAAAGTCTTGAATTAGCCGTCCCGGCGGGCCGCGCTCTCGTGCCATTTGCGCAGGAGGAGGTGGGAGAGCAGGGTCAGGGCGAGGAAGATCAGGATGCCGGCCACCGAGATCAGGAAGAGTGCTGCGAACATGCGCGGGATGTTGAGCCGGTAGCTGGCTTCGAGGATCCGGTAGGCGAGGCCGGAGCCGGTGCCGGCGGTGCCGGCGGCGAACTCGGCGACGATGGCCCCGATCAGCGCCAGCCCGCCCGCGATCCGCAGCCCGCCGAGGAAGTAGGGCATGGCCGCGGGCAGGCGCAGGAAGCGCAGCATCTGCCAGCGGCTGGCGCCGTAGAGGCGGAAGAGATCGACGAGGTTGTGGTCGGCGCTGTTCAGCCCGAGCGTGGTGTTGGAGAGGATCGGGAAGAAGGCGACGATCCAGGCGCAGATCAGCAGCGCCAGATGCGTGTTCTCGACATAGATCAGGATCAGCGGCGCTATGGCGATGATCGGCGTCACCTGGAGGATGACGGCGAACGGGAAGAGCGAGAGCTCGACCATGCGGGAAAGCGTGAAGAGCACGGCGAGCCCGACCCCGCCGATGACCGCGACCGCCAGCGCCGACGCGGTGACCCGGAGTGTCACGAGGAGCGACGGGTAGAGCGTGTGCCAGTCGGCAACCAGCGTCTGCGCCACGAGGATGGGACCCGGCAGGATGTAGTGCGGCGTGTCGTTCCAGCGGACGCCGAGCTCCCACAGGGCCAGGACCACGAGGATGAGGCCGAGCGGCATGGCCCAGCGCAGGAAACGCTCGGGTCTTCGTCTTGCCATCAGCCCGTTTCCGTCGCCTGCTGCAGGGCTGCCGAGGCCCGGCCACAATAGCGGAGATAGGACTCCGAGAGGCGGAACGTGTCGTCGCGCGGATAGGGCTCGCCGATCTCGAGCTCGGCCACGATCCGTCCCGGCCGTGCCGACATGACGACGACGCGGGCGGCGAGAAAGACCGCCTCGTAGACGCTGTGGGTGACGAAGACGACGGTCCAGCCCTGCCCGCGCCAGAGATCGAGCAGGTCGTGGTTCAGCCTGATCCGGGTGATCTCGTCGACCGCGGCGAAGGGCTCGTCCATGAGGAGCAGCCGCGGCCGGGTCACCAGCGCCCGGGCAATCGAGACGCGCATCTTCATGCCGCCCGAGAGCTCGCGCGGGTAGGCCCCGGCAAAGTCGGCAAGGCCGACCAGGGCCAGGGCTTGCATGACCACGTCCTCGGCCCGCCGCCGCCCCCGGCCCTGCAGCCGGAGCGGCAGATGGACGTTGTCGAAGACGGTGGCCCAGGGCATCAGCGTCGGCTCCTGGAAGACGAAGCCGATATCCCCGGCGCTGCCGCCATTCGGCCAGGCCAGTTGCCCGTCGCTCGCCCCGGCGAGACCGGCGATGAGGCGCAGGGCCGTGCTCTTGCCGCAGCCGGACGGGCCGAGCACGCAGAGGAACTCGTGGCGGCCGACCGCGAGGTCGAGGCCGTTCAGGGCGACCGTGCCGTTGGGGAAGGACTTCGTGACGCCGCGCAGCTCGAGGAGAAGCTCCGCCGTCCCGCCGCTTGCCCGGCTGCCGGCGTCCTCGGCCCTCACCCGCCGGTGAGCTCCCGCTTGAGCGCCAGCCCGACCTCCCGGTTGACGAAGGCCAGCGTGTAGGCCCGGGCCAGGTCGAGCCCGCCCGGATGCTGGCCCGCCGCCGCCATCTTGCCGTAGAAGCTCTGCCAGCGCGCATCGGACATGGCACCGACGCCGAGGCTGAGCGCGTCGCCGGAATCGACGATGCCATGGGCTGCCAGCTGCTCGATCGAGTACGCGATCTGCGCGTCGGTCATCTCGGGGTTCTCGGCCTTGATCAGCGTGTTGGCGGGCGTCGGGTCGCCGTACAGGTAGCTGACCCAGCCAAGGATCGAGGCATCGACGAAGCGCTGCACGAGGTCCGGGTTCTCCTCGACCAGGCGCCAGCTCGTCTCGATCATGCTCGCGTAGCTGTCGTAGCCGAAGTCGGCCAGCAGGAGCACCTCGGGCATGAAGCCGCCCTCGCGGGCGACGACGAAGGGCTCGGCGGTGACATAGCCCTGCTGGGCGACGCCCGGATCGGCGATGAACTGCGCCGCGTTGGAGGTGTAGGGGCGGAGCTGGCTGTCCTCGAGCCCGTAGGTAGCCTTGAGCCAGTCCCAGAAGGTCTGCCGGCCGGCTGTGGAGATCAGGATCGGCATGTGCACGAGGTCGGCCGGGGTCTCTATGCCCTGGCCCGGATGGGCCATCAGGACCAGCGGCGTCTTCTGGAAGATCGCCGCCACCGTCACCATCGGCACGTTGCCGCT
This sequence comes from Alphaproteobacteria bacterium, assembly GCA_030431615.1. Classification (GTDB taxonomy): domain Bacteria; phylum Pseudomonadota; class Alphaproteobacteria; order Geminicoccales; family Geminicoccaceae; genus SLRI01. Next base: position 437 of record JAUIID010000013.1, on the reverse strand, counting down.
GACGTAGTTGAAGGCGTTGGTCATGGACCCGGCGAGGCAGAAGTCGATCCGGCCGGCGACCAGGAGCTGCGGGTGGTTGACCTGCGGCCCGCCCGGCCGAATGGTCACCTCGAGGCCGTGCGCCTCGTAGAGGCCGGTGGCGAGCGCCTGATAGAAGCCGCCATGCTCGGCCTGCGCCTTCCAGTTGGTGCCGAGGGTGACGGCGTCCAGGGCGAAGGCTGCGGCCGGGAGCTTGGCCATGCAGAACGACCAGAGGAGGACGGACACGAGGCGGAACATGCGGGGTTTCCGGCGAAGCGGCGTCGCCACGCTTGATAGGCCATCGATGACGGAATCGAAAGTCGACCCGCGAAATGCACCCAGGGGGGCGGGGAAGCCGGCACGGCGGTGATCATCGGGGAAAGGCTGGTGGGGCGAGCGACCGGACTTGAACCGGC
>JAUIID010000237.1 GCA_030431615.1 Alphaproteobacteria bacterium | reverse complement strand
CGGTGCGCGACGACGGCGGGCAAGATCATGGATGTGCTCGCCCCGCGCTACAAGGAGCGCCCGGGCGGCTATGTCCGGATCATGAAGGCCGGCTTCCGCTATGGCGACAACGCGCCGATGGCGGTGATCGAGCTGGTCGATCGCGACGTCGACGCCAAGGGCCAGGATTCCGGGCCGGTGCAGCACGATGACGACGAGGGTGAGGCAGTCGCAGCCTGATTCCGGCAGGGCGCCGTTCGCGCGCGCCCTGCTCGTCGTTCTCTGCCTCATCGCCGGGTTCGGCTGCGCGGCACCGCCCGCCCAGACCAGCTTCGCGGCGTCGCCCGCCGAGCCGGACGTCCGCAAGGTCGTCCCGCCCGACGCCGAGACCATTCGTCTCTCCTTCGCACCCCTGGTGCGTGCTGCGGCCCCGGCGGTGGTCAGCGTCACGGCGCGCCGGACCGCGGTCCAGAGCAACGCCGACACGTTTTTCGACGATCCGATCTTCCGGCACTTCTTCGGCGAGCTCGGCCCGTTCAGCCGGAGCCGGCCGCGCCAGCAGCGCGAGCAGGCCTCGCTGGGCTCGGGCGTCATCGTTCGCGCCGACGGGCTGATCGTCACCAATCGACATGTCATCGAAGGTGCGGATGCGATCACCGTCGTCCTTGGCGACCGGCGCGAGTTCCCGGCCGAGGTGGTGCTCTCGGACGAGCTCAGCGACCTGGGCTTCCTGCGCATCGACCCCGGCCAGGACCTGCCGGTCCTGCCGCTCGGCGATTCCGACCGGATCGAGGTCGGTGACCTCGTGCTCGCCATCGGCAACCCCTTCGGTATCGGCCAGACCGTGACCTCCGGCATCGTCTCGGCGGCGGCCCGGGCGACCCCCGGCGGGCGCAGCGACGTCTCCTTCATCCAGACCGATGCTGCGATCAATCCCGGCAATTCCGGTGGCGCCCTCGTCTCCATGGATGGCGAGCTGATCGGCGTGAACACCGCCATCTTCACCCGCGGCGGCGGTGGCTCGATCGGCATCGGCTTTGCCATCCCGGCCAATCTGGTCGCGGCACGGCTGGCCGGGATCGAGCAGGGCACCGGCACCGAGCGGCCGTGGTTCGGGGCGGAGTATGCGCCGGTCGACAACAGCACGGCCGACGCCCTCGGCCTCGCCCGGCCGCAGGGCGTGCTGATCGAGCGGGTGCATCCGAAGGCTGCCGGGGCGGCAGCGGGCCTGCTGCCGGGCGATGTCGTCACGGCCGTCGGCGGCGTCGAGATCAATGATGCGTCCGGCCTCAATTTCCGGCTGGCGCTGGAGCCGCTCGGCGCGACCGTGCCGGTCACCGTGCTGCGTCGTGGCGAGCGCCTGACGCTCGAGCTGCCGCTCCGGCCGGCCCCGACCGACCCGCCCCCCGACCAGCGCACGCTCGACGGCAACCAGCCGCTCAGCGGCACCACCGTTGCGAACCTCTCGCCGGCGCTCAACCAGAGCCTCGGGCTCGACCCGTTCGAATCCGGCGTCGCCGTCCTGGGCGTCGAGCGCGGATCCTTCGCCACCCGGCTCGGCCTGCGCCCCGGCGACACCATCCACGCGATCAACGGTGAGGTGGTGGCGAGCACGGCCGAGCTCGAGCGGATGCTCGACGCGAGCGCCGGTCGCTGGGTCGTGACCGTCCGCCGCGGCGAACGGCTCTTCGATCTGACGATCAGTTGAGCGGCGGCCGACCGCCATGACCGAGCCCGACCTTTTTGCGACCGAGCCGCCGGCGCCGGTGAAGGGCCGTTCCGTGGCGCATGCCCCGCTCGCCGAGCGCCTGCGGCCGCAGACCCTGGGCGAGGTGGTCGGCCAGGACACGGCGCTCGCCGCCGATTCACCGCTCGGCCGGATGCTCGCCCACAAGAACCTCGGATCGCTCATCCTCTGGGGGCCGCCCGGCTGCGGCAAGACCACGCTCGCCCGCCTGCTGGCCCGAGAGGTCGGCCAGGAGCTGCTGCCGCTCTCGGCCGTGATGTCCGGCGTCGCCGAGCTCCGCAAGGCGTTCGAGGGCGCCCGCCGGCTGGCCGCCGCCGGCCGCCGCCCGGTGCTCTTCATCGACGAGATCCACCGCTACAACCGGGCGCAGCAGGACGGGCTCCTGCACGAGGTCGAGGCCGGCACGGTGAGCCTCATCGGGGCGACGACCGAGAACCCGTCCTTCGCCCTCAACCCGGCGCTCATCTCCCGCTGCCTCGTGGTCGTCCTCGAGCGCCTCGAAGAGGCGGCGCTGCTGCAGCTCCTCGAGCGGGCCGAGGCGGAAATCGGCCATGCCCTGCCGCTCGAGCCGCCGGCCAGGGCACGGCTCGCGGAGCTCGCCGACGGCGACGGCCGCTATCTTCTGAACATGGCCGAGAGCCTGGCCGACCTGCCGCCCGAGCCGATGCTCGACGTCGAGGCCATGGGCCACGTGCTCAGCCGCCGCCTGCCGATCTATGACAAGCAGCAGGAGGCGCACTACAACCTGATCTCGGCCCTGCACAAGTCGGTGCGCGGCTCGGATCCCGACGCGGCGCTCTACTGGCTCTGCCGGATGCTCGAGGGCGGTGAGGACCCGCGCTACATCGCCCGGCGGCTGATCCGCATGGCCAACGAGGATATCGGCCTGGCCCAGCCGGAGGCGGTCGTCCAGGCCATCACCGCGGCCGAGGTCTATGAGCGGCTCGGCAGCCCGGAGGGCGAGCTGGCCCTGGCCCAGGTGGCCGTTCACCTGGCGCTCGCACCGAAGTCGAATGCCGTCTATCGCGCCTACGGCGCCGCCCGCCGCAGTGCAAAGGAGCACGGCTCGCTGATGCCACCCGCCCACATCCTCAACGCGCCGACCAGGCTCATGAAGTCGCTCGGCTACGGCGAAGGCTACGCCTATGACCACGACGCCCCGGACCGTTTCTCGGGCCAGGGCTATTTCCCGGAAGGCATGGAGCGGCCGACCTTCTATGCGCCGACCGAGGAGGGGCTCGAGAAGCGCCTGAAGGAGAAGCTCGAGCATCTGGCAGGCCTGCGCCACGCACGCGGCACAGGCGAGACCGGCGCATGAGCGGCGTCACCCATCGCGTCGTGGCCGCGGGCGAGGCCGATCTCCGCTTCGATCGCTGGGCCAGGCGGCATTTCCCCACCCTCGGCCATGTGCAGCTGCAGAAGCTCCTGCGCACCGGCCAGTTCCGCCTCGACGGCAAGCGGGTCGAGGCCGGCACCCGGATCCAACCCGGCCAGACGATCCGCGTGCCGCCCATGGAGCTCGCCGCGGCAGTCGAGCGCCGCGGCCCGAGCGAGGCCGATGCGCGCTTCATCCGCAGCCTCGTGGTCCATGACGACGACCGGCTGGTGGTGCTGGCCAAGCCCGAGGGCCTCGCCGTGCAGGGCGGCACGAAGACGACCCGTCATATCGACGGCATGCTCGACGCCCTGGCGCGCAAGGGCGAGCGGCCGAAGCTGGTGCATCGCCTCGACCGGGACACGAGCGGCCTCCTCGTCCTCGCCCGCGACGCCGTCGTGGCGCGGGAGCTGATGCACGCCTTCCAGCAGCATCGGGTGAGGAAGCTCTACTGGGCCATCGTCCAGGGCAACCCGGACCGCAACGAGGGGCTGATCGATCTCGGCCTCGGCAAGGCCGGCGCCAAGGGCTTCGAGCGGATGACGCCCGAAGCCCTCGACGCCAGGCGCGCGCAGACCGATTTTCGCGTCATCGCGCGGACCGGCAAGGTCGCCGCCTGGGTCGGCCTCATGCCGCGCACCGGTCGCACCCACCAGCTCCGCGCCCACATGGCGGCGATCGGCACACCGATCGTGGGCGATCACAAATATGCTCCCGTTGCCGGCAAGGAGCAGCCGGCGACGGCGCCGGAGGGGCTGATGCTGCATGCCCGCGAGATCGAGCTGCCGCGCGGCAAGGGCCCGCCGCTTCGCCTCACCGCCGAGCCGCCCCGGCATTTCAGGGACGGCCTCGCCTGGCTCGGCCTCGACGCCGAGGCGCTGCCGTTCAGCCGGCTTCAGGACTGGCCGGTGGACGGCTGATCCGCCGCCTCGTCGGGCGCTTCCTCGGGCAGTTCCAGCCCGGTGCCGACGAAGATGTCGTCGACCCGGATCTCGCCGCCGAGCAGCCGGCTCGCGAAGCTCTGGCCGAGCCGGAGCGGGAGGCTGCCGATCCACTGCCCGTCCAGCCGTTGCCAGACCTGCATCAGCGGCCGCTGGCTCTGGACCAGCCAGACCTCGTCGACGCTCGGGAGCGCGCAATAGTCCGGCACCTTGACGTCCTTGTCCGTTCGCCCGGTCGACGGCGAGGCCACCTCGACGATGAGCTTCGGCTCGTCGATATAGGGCGACGCGGATACCGGCACGCAGGTCACGGCCAGATCGGGGACATAGAAGCGTTCGTCGCCGCGCACCGAGACCAGCACGCCAGGTTGTTGCGCCACCCGGCATGGGCCGTTTCGGCCAATACGATCCTGGATGGCCAGTCCGGCATTCTGCTGGATGACCGCATGCCGGCCGCTCGCCGGCGCCATGCCGCGCGGCTGCCCGCGCAGGAACTCGTAGCGCGTGTCGGTGCCGTCGTCCCAGACGAGGAACTCGGCCAGCGTCATCCGGCGTTCGGCGAGGTCACCCATCGGCATCGTCCCCACTTGACCCGCGACAATTATAGCCCGACCAAGCAGGCGCAACCAAACGGTGGATCATGACCCAGCTCATCGTCTTCGACTGCGACGGCACGCTCGTCGACAGCCAGGCGGTCATCGTCGCCTGCGCGCAGGACGCGTTCGCCGCGGTCGGCCTCGTCGCCCCCTCGGTGGACCGCATCCGGCACATCGTCGGCGTCTCCCTCGAGCCGGCCATGCGCATGCTGCTCGACCGCGACGACGCGGACATGGGGCGGCGCATCGCCGAGGCCTATCGCGAGGCGTTCTTCGCCCGCCGCGCCATGCCGGACCATGACGAGCCCCTGTTCGAGGGTGTCGTCGAGACGCTCGATGCCCTGGCCGCGCGCGGTGCGGTGATGGGGGTCGCCACCGGCAAGACGATGCGCGGCCTCGTCCAGATCCTCGAGCGCCATGCGCTGGAGCGCTACTTCGTCACCCTGCAGACGGCGGATCTCCACCCCTCCAAGCCGCACCCCTCGATGCTGGAGGCGGCGATGCGCGAAACCGGGGCTGCCGCCGATGCCACCTGGATCATCGGCGACACCACCTGGGACATCGAGATGGGTCGGCTCGCCGGGTGCCGCTCGATCGGCGTCTCCTACGGCAACCACGCGCCGGACGTGCTCCGCACGGCCGGGGCGGCGCACATCATCGACCGGCTGAACGACCTGCTCGATCTGGTATGAAGCGCTTCTACAAGGACGCCAGCACCGGGGGCGGCGAGGGCGGCCACACCGTTCTGCTCGACGGCCGGCCGATCCGCACGCCCGGCCGCAACCTCCTGGCCCTGCCCACGCCCGCCCTGGCCCAAGCCGTCGCCGCCGAGTGGGCGGCGCAGGGCGAGACCATCAAGCCGGAGAGCATGGGCGTTACCCGGCTCGCCAGCACGGCAACCGATCAGCTGCCCGGGCGCCGCGACGACGCCCTCGCCGAGATCCAGGGTTATGCCGAGGCCGATCTCCTCTGCTATCGCGCCGGCGCGCCGTCGGATCTTGCCGAACGCCAGGCGGCGGACTGGCAGCCCTGGCTCGACTGGGCGGCCCGGCAGCTCGACGCCCCGCTCCTGGTGACGACCTCGATCGATCCCCTGCCGCAGCCGGCGGCGTCGCTCGAGGCGCTGCGGCGCGCCACCGCCCGGCTCGACGACTGGCACCTCGTCGGGCTGCACGCGACCACGCGCCTGACCGGCTCGATCGTGCTCGGCCACGCCCTGCTGACGGGCGAGCTCGACCCGGTCACCGCCTTCGACCTCGCCCTCCTCGAGGAGCTCTTCGAGATCGAGCGGTGGGGGCTCGAAGCCGAGCAGGCTCGGCGTCACGCCACGCTCCGCGCCGACCTCGCCGCGGCGGAAGCCTACTGCCGGGCGCTGCCGGCCTAGGAGCCCTCGAGCTCGATTTCCACCCCCGCCGCCGACCAGGCGCCGGGCCAGACCTCGCCGCCCGCGGCACGGATGGCGCGTATGGTACCGAGCGGCACGTCCACCACGTCGAACGGCTCCTCGCCGGCGCAGCCATCGGTCACCGGTGTCGCGAGCAGCACGCCGGTGAACCCGAGCGCCGGCTCGCAAGGCAGGTAGACCGCATTGCCCGAGACGTTTCTCGGGTTCTGCGTGCTGCCCGGTGCAGAGCCCACCACCCCGCTGCAGGCGACGGCGCACATCAGCTCGATCGCCCGGGCCCTGGCGCAGCCGAAGACCCTGGACTGGCCCGACATTGCGTCGGTCATCGACGGCACCAGGACGAGATCGAGCTGCTGCGTCGCCAGGAGGCAGGCAATGGCCGGCATCTCCACGTCGAGGCAGACCAGCACGGCGCAGCGCCAGCCATCGAGCGAGAAGATCCGGAGCCGGTCGCCGGGCGTGAGTGTCCAGCTTTCGGGGTCGCGTTCGAACGGCGTCAGGCAGAGCTTGTCCTGGGCGACGGATCGCCCGTCGGGACGGATCAGCCAGGCCCGGTTGCGGAAGCCGCCAGCGACCGGCCAGGGTATGGTGCCGGGCAAGAGGGCGATGCCGCACCTTTCGGCGATCCCCTGCAGGCCCGGCAGGGCCGCTTCGGCGACACCTGCGAGCCACGCAATCTCGCCGGTGGGCGGCAGGCCCGCCGGCTTGAAGCCGAGCCACGCCTCGCTCGCATATTCTGGCATCAGCAGCAGCCGTGCCCCGGCCGCAGCGACCTCGCGCGCCCGCGCCTCGACCCGGGCGAGCCAGTCGTCCAGCCCGGCGGCGCCCCGCCCGAGATTCACGGCCCAAAGCGCAAGGCGGAAGCTGTCGGTCACGTTGCACCACCATTGCTACCCGCCACCAGCGGGACGAAGGCGACACCGATCGTTCGCCGCTCGGAGAGGCGGCCCTCTTCGTCCTTGTCGACGATCAGGAGCGTCTGCTGCCAGGGGCCGGCGCCGACTGGAATGACCAGCCGGCCGCCCGGGGCGAGCTGCCGGGTCAGCGCCTCCGGGACGCGCTCGGGTGCGGCCGTCACGACGATGCGATCGAAAGGTGCAAACTCCGCGAGGCCGAGCCGGCCGTCGCCCACATGGACGCGGACATCGGCATGGCCGAGCCGGGCCAGCTGGGCCCGCGCTTCGGCCGCCAGCTCCGGCACGACCTCGATCGTGTCGACCGAATCGACGAGCTCGGCCAGCACCGCCGCCTGGTAGCCGCAGCCCGTGCCGACTTCGAGCACGCGATGTTCCGGCTGCAGGTCGAGGAGGTCGGTCATGAATGCCACGATGAAGGGCTGCGAGATGGTCTGCCCATGGCCGATCGGCAGCGGATGGTCACCGTGCGCCAGATGGCGCCGGGATTCCGGGACGAACTGCTCCCTCGGCACGCGGGCAATCGCGGCCATCACGCGGGGGTCGATGTGGTCGCGGCCGAGCGCCTCCGCGGTCGAGGCGGCATGACGGTCGATCGCCGCCAGCATCGCTTTGAGAGACTCCTTCATCATGCCGGACAGACTGCGGCGACGAGGGCCGCGCCGTCCAGTCCTTGCGGTTTTGGCTTGACCTCGCAGGTCCAAGCGGTTCCCCTCCCGCCACAATCAGACCATGAGCAGGGTAGGGAGAGAACCGATGACCACGCGCTCGACGACCGACCGCTTGCACCCGAAGGTGAACGAGGCGCTCGATCTCATGGAACGGGGCCGTCTCGACCGTCGATCGTTCGTCCGCGTCGCGGCGCTCCTCGGCGTCGGCGCCTCGGCGGCCTACGCCATGGCGGGCCTGCCGGCACCGGCC
>JAUIID010000012.1 GCA_030431615.1 Alphaproteobacteria bacterium | reverse complement strand
GATGGAGCACCTGCACCGTCCGCTGCTGCAGCCGCACTTTGCCTTCACGCCGGCATATGTTCGCGAGGGCATGGACTACAACGGCCCCACCAACCCGAACGCGCGGCACATGGATCTGCCGGCGCCGTACCTGTGGATCGCGAGGCTGCAGTGGGGCCTGTGGTCGCTGCTCACCCGCCTGCGGGCGGACGTGGCTCTGCGCGACATCCTCGACGACGTCCTCGCGCATCCGCTCGAGAGCCTGACGGACTGCGAGGCCGATGCCGCGCGCTCTCACTGAGTCCGAGCGCGCGGCGGTCGAGGAGCGGCTGCTCACCCGCGGTCGCGATCGCTTCGTCCGCTACGGCCTGGCGAAGACGACGGTCGAGGCACTGGCCAGCGATGCCGGCATCGGCAAGGGCAGCTTCTATCAGTTCTTCCCGAGCAAGGAGGCGCTGTTCATGGCGATCTCTCGGCGGGAGGAGCAGACCTTTCGCGACATGCTCATCGCCGAGCTCGATGCGATCGCGGAGCCCCGCGAGGCGATGATGGCGCTGCTTCGCGCCCCGATGACGCGGCTCGTCGCGCACCCGTTCCTCAATCTGCTGCTCGACCCCGCCACGATTGCCGCGCTCTCGCTGCGCCTGCCACCCGAAGAGCTCCAGGCCAACGAGGACGGCGACCGCGAGCTCTTCGTTGGCCTCGCGCAGGACTGGATCGCCAAGGGCCGCATCCGCGCGGACATCGAGCCCGAGGAGGTCTTTCACGGCCTGTCGGGAATGTTCCTCATTGCGCTGCAGCGCGAGCTGCTGGGGCCGGATGCGGCCAAGGGGGCCATGGACACGATTGCGACCGCGCTGTGCGACCGCTGGTGCTCCGTCTGCGGCGCGGGCCGGCTGCGGCACGGCACTTGCTTTGCCCGTGGTCATGAAACTGCGGATCGGAAGCGCCACTGTCTGCGTTGTCGTACTCGGACTTCTCGCGGCGTGTGGGAGCGGCTCGGCGGAGGAGGACGGAAACGACGTCGACGACACCACCACCACGAGCAGCTCCAACGATGCGAGCTCGACGGACACCAGTGGGAGCGAGCCGGACACATCGTCCTCGACCGCGGCCGAAGACGCGGACTCGACCTCGACCTCCAGCGAGGGTGGCGATGCGAGCTCGTCGGGGGGGACGTCCTCGGGGGGCGAGGTCGGCTCGACCGGTGACGAAACCTCCTCTACGGGGTCCGAGAGCACCGATTCGGGCTCGTCCGAGGGCTCGAGCTCGACCTCGATGGGCATCGACATGTCGTGCGAGCCCGAGTTCTTCGGCGAGGCAGTTCCCCCGGAGGTCGACCACCGGTGGCTCGGGGTGACGGTGCCCGCCGGCAGCCCTTGCCCCCTCGCGCAGGCACCCTGGACGCTCGACGAGTCCTACTACCCGATCCCCGGCTACGAGACGACGATCTGCCTGTACGAGCAGCTCGACCCGCCACCGATCGAGTTCTGCTTGCTCCCGTGGCTCGATGAGACCCCGCCCTGGGAGTGGCTCGAGAGAGACGCGGCCGTGGTTGGACCGGGATGATCGGCCCCACGGACCCGTGGCATGTCCCGTGACGCCACGGGACATAATGGGATGGTGCAGCGACTCGTCCTGGTCTTGCTCGTGGTCGGCTGCAAGCCGACCGTCCCCAACGCGCCGGCGGCCACCGTCACGCCCGAGCCCGCGACGTCCGAAGACGCGTTGCCGGCGTTGCCGGAAGATCTGGTGCCGTCCCTCGGCGATGCCCATGCGCTGCTCGAGCGGCTCCACGCGGAGCCGAAGCCGAGACGCGACGAGCCGTTCGCGAGCGAGGCCGAGCACGCGGAGTGGGTCGCTCGGGAGCTCGACCCGTGGAACGAGCGAATGTGGGACGACGTGGTGGAGCCGTTCGGGCGGGCGATGCCCAAGGGGCGTCCGCCCGCAGACGCCGACGACGCGACGTGGCTCGCCCATCAGCGCGTGGACTTCGTCTACGGCGTGCTCGCGGCGGACTTGATGCTCGAGGCGATGGTCGTGCAGTACCGCGTCCCTCTCCCCGACGGAGCTCGAGACGATCCGCAGCTCGAGCCCGGGCTCGATCGGTCGCACCAGCTCGTCGAGGCATACCGTCATTCATGCACGACCTTCGACGGTGGAGAGCAACCGATCCGGGAGACCTGCGCGCCTGGTCCACGTACTGCACCGACAAGATCGCCAGGGTCGTCCCCGTGCTGTGCGGCGCGGAGAAGCAGGCCGGCTTGGCCGCAAGCGTTCCCTGTGGCGGCAAGCGGATCGTCGGCGAGCCGAAGGAACCCACGCCCGGCAAGGCCCGCCGCCGAGCGCCTCGTCTCGGACTGAGCTCTGAGTCGCTGTCGCGCGGGCCGATGCCGGCGAAGGCGAAGCCGCGCAGCGACGAGCCGCCGATGAAGAACCGGTTGGAGAGCCCGACGTCGTCGCCCAGGCCGTGGATATAGCCGGCGCCGGCGCCGAGATTGAGCACCACGTCGGGGAAGATCGAATAGTAGTAGTCGCCGCGTATGTCGTTGCGCAGGAAGCGATTGTCGCCACCGAGCCCGGCGACGTCCTGGTCGAGCCGCACGATGTAACCCTCGGAAGGCAGGAACCGAGTGTCCCTGACGTCATAGGTGAAGGTCTGGCCGACCAGCGAGGTGACGGAGGTCCCCTCTTCGTCCTGAATGAACACCGAGGCGTCGTTGTCGACGTTCCTGATCTCGTCCTCGCGCAGCGTGTAGCGCACCCCGTGGCGGAGATTCTCGGTCAGCGGGTAGCCGGCGCGCAACGTGCCGCCAACGCTCTCCTCGTCGAACGAGCTCTCGGACTGGTAGTCGGTCTCGCTGAGGAAGAGATCGAAGCCGGCCGCCAGGTCACGATTGAGGAAATAGGGGTGCGTGTAGCTCACGATGATGTCCTGCCGGCGGCCGGAGATCGTGAGGTTGGCGGAGACGCTCTGCCCGGTGCCGAGCAGGTTGCGCTCGGCGAGGCGGATGTCGCCGAGCGGTCCGTCGGCGGTCGAGAAGCCGGCGCCGAAGGAGAGCTCGCCGGTCGACTGCTCGGCCACTTCGACCAGGATGACGATCTTGTCGGCGGCGCTGCCGCGTGCCGTCCTGACGTTGACCGTCTCGAAGAAGCCGAGATTGCGGACCCGCTGCTCGGAGCGGCGGAGCAGCGCCAGGTTGTAGGGATCGCCCTCGGCGAGCCGGAACTCGCGGCGGATCACCTTGTCCAGGGTGCGAACGTTGCCGACGATGTCGATCCGTTCGACATAGACGCGCGGCCCCTCGTTGATCTGGAAGATGAGGTCGACCAGGAGCTCGTCGGAATTGAGCTCGGTGATCGGATCCACCTCGGCGAAGGCATAGCCGAGCTGGCCGAGGCGATCGGTCAGCGCCTGGATCGACTTCTCTACCTCGGTGGCATCGTAGACGTCGCCCGCCTTCGGCGTGATCAGCTCGCGCAGCGCGTCGAGCGGCAGATCGGGGATCGAGCTCTCGAGATCGACCGAGGAGAGCGTGTATTGCGGCCCCTCCTCGAGCGTGAAGGTGATGAAGAAGCGGTCGCCCTCGGGCGTCAGCTCGGCGATCGCGCTGACCACCAGGAACTCGAGATAGCCGCGCTCGAGATAGAAGCGCCGCAGAAGCTCCTGGTCGAACGCCAGGCGGTCCGGATCGTAGGTGTCCGTGCTGCTGAAGAAGCGGTACCAGGCCGCCTCCTTGGTCTCGATCACGCCGCGCAACGTGTTGGCCGAGAAGGATTCGTTGCCGATGAAGCTGATGCCCGCGACCTTGGTCAGTGGGCCTTCCTCGATCTCGAAGACCAGATCGACGCGGTTCTGGTCGAGCTCGATGATCTTGGGATCGACGCTCGCGGCATAGCGGCCGTTGCGCCGGTAGAGCTCGAGGATGCGGGTCACCGCCGCCTGCACGCGGGCCTGCGTGAAGACCACGCGCGGCCGGAGTTGCACCTCGGCCTCCAGCACCTCGTCGTCGAGGCGCCGGTTGCCCTCGAACGCGATGCGATTGATGATCGGGTTCTCGACCACCCGGACGATCAGCGTCTGGCCGGACCGCTCGATCGCCACGTCGTCGAAAAGGCCGGTGGCGAATAGATTGCGCAGGGACTGGTCGAGCGCGTCCGCGGTGAACGGGTCGTTGCGGCGCACGGTAAGGTAGCTCTCGACGGTCAGCGTCTCGATGCGCTCGTTGCCCTGGACCTGGATGTCCAGGATCCGGTCCTCGACCTGCGCCTGGCTCTCGTGCCCGAGCGATGCGGCCAGCAGCAAACAGACGCTCATGATCACGCCGAGCGCACGTCTCATCCCCTACCCCCGTTTATTGCTTGGTGCCGCGACGTGACGGAATCCGCAGATCGGAGCGGGCGCGATCCGCTCCTATGAGATCAGGCCGGTCACGAACTTGACGACATTCAGTTGCACGAGATCGTTCCACGTCGCGAAGACCATCAAGGTCAGCACCATCGCCAGACCGACGCGAAACGCCATCTCCTGGCTGCGCTCGCCGAGCGGCCGGCCACGCACGGCCTCGATCGAATAGAGCACCAGATGACCGCCGTCCAGCATCGGGATAGGGAAGAGATTGATCAATCCGAGGTTGATCGAAAGAATCGCCGTGAACCAGATCGCCGGCACCAGGCCGTCCTTGGCGATCGTCCCGGACATCTGGGCTATCCGCAACGGGCCGCCCAGCTCCTCGGTGCCGCGAGTGCCCACCACCATCTCGCCCAGCGCCTTGAGCGTCGTGCCGATCATCCGGCCGGTCTCGGCGGTGGCCTCGAAGACCGCATAGGCAGGGTTGCTGCGCCGGAACTCGATACCCGTGCGGCTGATGCCGACGAGCCCGACGCGGTGCACGTTGCCGAACCGGTCCTCGATCTCGCGCAGGGTCGGAACCACCGTCACCGTGAAATCGGCACCGTCGCGATCGACGGTGAACTCGAGCGGCACCTCCGCCTGGTCGCGCACTGCCGCCTGCAGCGATTCGAAGCTGTCGATCTCCCGGCCGTCGACGGCGGCAATCCGGTCGCCGGGCTGCAGCCCCGCAGCAGCGGCCGGACTCTCGGCCTGCACCTCGCCGACCACCGCCGGGGTGAAGGGCCGGCCGCTGGCGACGAAGAGCACGCTGAGCACGAGGATGGCGAAGATGAAGTTGGCCGCCGGTCCGGCGAAGACGATCGCCATGCGCTGCCACACCCGCTTCGCCGGGAAGCTCTCTTCCTGCCACGCGGTGTTGGCATCGGGTCGCGCACTGGTCGCGTCGGCGTCGCCCAGCATCTTCACGTAGCCGCCGAGCGGGATGGCGCTGAACTTCCAGCGCGTGCCATGGCTGTCGTTGAAGCCGAAGAGCTCGCGTCCGAAGCCGATCGAGAAGACCTCGACGCGGACGCCATTTCGCCGCGCCACCCAGTAGTGGCCGTACTCGTGCACGAAGACCACCACCGAGAGGATGATCAAGAACGGCACGACATAATTGACGACGAGGTCGATCAGATCCATGGGTCGGCTTTCCATCCGGGCTCAGGCATGCTGGGCGGCACGCCTCGCGACTTCACTGCGGGCGACCCTGCGAGTCACGCCGTCACATTCCCTTATATCGTCGATCGTGCGGGGTTCGTCACCCGGCAGTTGCATTAAAACCTGCTCAACAACAGCGGCGATGTCGAGGAAGCCGATGCGCCGCTCGAGGAAGGCCTCGACCGCCACCTCGTTGGCCGCATTCAGCATGGCCGGCACCGTCCCGCCGGCCCGCAGGGCATTCCGGGCGAGGCGCAGGGCCGGAAAGCGCTCCACGTCCGGGGCGGCGAAGTCGAGCCGGCCGACGGTGGCCAGATCGAGCCGCACCCCCTCGACGGCGAGCCGTCCCGGCCAGCCGAGGCAGAACGCGATGGGTACCCGCATGTCGGGCACCCCGAGCTGCGCGAGCTGCGAGCCGTCCCGGTAGGCGACGAGGCTGTGGATCACCGACTGGGGGTGGATCAGGATCTCGATCCGGGGTTCCGGCACCCCGAAGAGCCGATGCGCCTCGATCAGCTCGAGGCCCTTGTTCATCATCGTGGCACTGTCGATGGTGATCTTGGCACCCATCGACCAGTTCGGGTGTTGCAGCGCCTGCTCGACCGTCACCTGCGCCATGGCGGCCCGGTCGAAGGTCCGAAACGGCCCGCCCGAGGCGGTCAGGATCAGCCGCTCCACCGCCGCAGGGTCATGCCCGGCCAGGGCCTGGAACATGGCGTTGTGCTCGGAATCGACCGGCAGCACGACGGCACCACTCTCCTCGGCTGCGGCCAGCAGCAGGCCGCCGGCCGAGACCAGGCATTCCTTGTTGGCGATCGCCACCATCCGACCACGCCTGAGCGCCTCCAGCGTAGGCGCGAGGCCGACGGCCCCGACGATCGCCGACATCACCCAGTCGACCGGACGGGTCGCCGCCTCCAGAACCGCTTCAGGCCCGGCTGCCGCCTCGATCCCGCTGCCCGCGAGCGCTTCCCGCAGCGCCGGATAGGCTGAAGGCTCGGCGATCACGGCAAGCTCGGCCCCGACCTCGCGAGCGAGGGCGGCCAGCGGCTCCGCCCGGCTGCCGCCGACCAGCGCCACCACCCGGTAGGCGGCAGGATCGGCCCGGACCAGCGCCAGCGTGCTGCGCCCGACCGAGCCCGTGGCCCCCAGCACGGTGATGCTGCGTGGTGCGGCGGCACTCGGCGGCTGGCGCAGGGCGGCTGCGGCCATCGGCTCTAGGACCCCGCCGGATCGAGGGCGACCAGGAGGGCGAAGACCGGTGCCGCGAAGAGGAAGCCGTCGAGCCGGTCGAGCACGCCACCATGGCCCGGGATCAGGCTGCCGCTGTCCTTGACCCCGGCGCGCCGCTTGAGGGCGGATTCGAAGAGATCGCCGCCTTGCGCCACGAGCGCCAGCACGCCGCCACAAAGCCCGGCGGAAACCGGGCCCCAGCCCGTCAGCCCGGCGAGCAGGGCACCGGCGATCCCCGCCGCGACAATGCCGCCAAGCAGGCCCGAGCGCGTCTTGCCCGGGCTAATGCGGGGCGCCAGCTTCGGGCCGCCAACCGTGCGGCCGACCAGATAGGCGAAGACATCGGTGCAGACCACGACCACCACCAGCCAGAGCATGAGATGCAGCCCGTCGGGCAGATCGCGCAGCGCCAGGAGGCAGACCGCCGGCACGCCCAGATAGAGCATGCCGAAGAGCACCCAGCCGCGCTCGGGCCAGCCGTCGATGCGGCTCAGGAGCCAGGCATTCGCCAGGAGCACTGGAATGCCAAGGCCGAGCAGCCACGGCATGCCGGCCGCCAGATGCACCAGGAAGAGTGCCAGCAACGGCAAAAGCACCGTGCTACCAACAGCATGCGCCGGCGGGTTCGCCTTCAGTGTGAGGTTTGCCCATTCGCGCGCGGCTAGGAAGACCACGGCCATCAGGACCGCCACCAGGAGCCAGCCGTCCTGCAGGATCACGAGGCCGGCGACAAGCGCCATCACGACACCGGCGATCGCCCGCTTGGCGAAATCGGCGGGCACCCTGCCTTCAGCCGGCGCAGGCGCCATAGCGCCGCTCGCGCCGGCCGAACTCCTCGAGCGCCCCGCGCAGATGCTCCTCGCTGAAGTCCGGCCAGTGGACGTCGAGGAAGACGAACTCGGTGTAGGCCAGCTGCCAGAGCAGGAAATTGCTGATCCGCTGCTCGCCCGAGGTGCGGATGAGCAGGTCGGGATCGGGCACGCCCGACGTGTCGAGCGCCGCGGCAAACTGCTGCTGATCGATCGCCTCGGGCGCCACCTCTCCGGCCACCGCAGCCGCCGCCAGCCGCCGCGTGGCGCGCAGGATTTCGTCACGGGCGCCATAGTTGAGTGCCACGATCAGCTCGAGCGACTGATGCTCGCGGGTCAGGTTCTCCGCATTGTCGATCAGCTCGAGGATGTCGCGGTCCAGCCGCGAACGGTCGCCGATCACGCGCAGCCGGACGCCGTTCTTGTGCAGCGCCTCGATCTCCTTCCGAAGATAGAAGCGGAGCAGGTTCATGAGCTCGGTGACCTCGCCCGCCGGGCGCTGCCAGTTCTCGCTCGAGAAGGCGTAGAGGGTCAGGTAGCGGACGCCG
The DNA here is from genome assembly GCA_030431615.1 of Alphaproteobacteria bacterium. GTDB lineage: Bacteria > Pseudomonadota > Alphaproteobacteria > Geminicoccales > Geminicoccaceae > SLRI01. Next base: position 39,842 of record JAUIID010000012.1, on the reverse strand, counting down.
AGATTGCCGCAGGCCTCGACGGCGCGCCTCACGGCATCGGCACCCTGCCTGTGGCCGAAGACCGGCGGCATGCCGCGGGCCCTCGCCCAGCGACGGTTGCCGTCCATGATGATCGCCACATGGGCCGGTGCCGTCGAGGCGCCGGTCGCTGGCGTTGCTGAGCGGAGCGCTGGAGCTGACACGTCCTATCCGGCTGCTGGCGTCACCGACTAGACGGTGACGATGTCTTTCTCTTTGTGCTGCAATAAGTCGTTGACCAGCTCGACATGCCGGTCGGTCAGGGCCTGTATCTCGTCGGCCCAGACCTTGTGGTCGTCCTGCGAAAGGCCGCCGTCCTTCTCCATCCGCTTGAGATGGTCCATGCCGTCGCGGCGCACGTTGCGAATGGCGACACGCGCCTGCTCGGCATAGCGATGCGCCACCTTGACGAGCTCCTGGCGCCGCTCCTCGCTGAGCTCCGGCAGGGGAATGCGCATCAGCGTGCCATCGACCTGCGGGTTGAGGCCGAGGGCCGAGTTGCGGATCGCCTTCTCCACCGACTTCACCAGGCCCTTGTCCCAGACCTGGACCGAGATCATCCGGGGCTCCGGCACGTTGATGGTGCCCACCTGGTTGAGCGGCATCGACGCCCCGTAGGCGTCGACCGTGATCGGCTCGAGCAGGCTGGCCGAGGCCCGGCCAGTGCGCAGGCCAGAAAATTCCTTCCTCAGCGCCTCGACGGCGCCGTCCATGCGCCGCGTCAGGTCGTCGATATCCGGCTCTTCGTCGCTCATGCTGCCGCCTCACCCGAGATGATCGTGAACATGCCCTCGCCGCGCAGCACCCGCGCCAAGGCACCCGGAACATGCACCGAAAAGACCAGGATGGGGATGTTGCTCTCGCGCGCCAGGGAGATCGCCGAGGCGTCCATCACCCGGAGGTCCCTGGCTAGCACGTCGAGATAGCTCAACCGCTCGAAGCGCGTCGCCGCCTTGTCCCGCTTGGGGTCGGCGTCGTAGACGCCGTCAACCTGGGTCGCCTTGAGCAGCACGTCGCAACCCATCTCCGCCGCCCGCAGGGCCGCCGCCGTGTCGGTGGTGAAGAACGGGTTGCCGGTGCCGGCGGCGAAGATCACCACCCGCCCCTTCTCCAGGTGGCGGATCGCCCGCCGCCGGATATAGGGCTCGCAGATCGAGGACATCGGGATCGCCGACATGACCCGCGTGGCGAGCCCGGCCTGCTCGATCACGCTCTGCACGGCGAGCGCGTTGATCACCGTGCCGAGCATGCCCATGTAGTCGGCGCTCGCCCGCTCGACCCCAGCCCCGGCCAGGGCAGCACCACGGATGATGTTGCCGCCGCCGATCACCATGCAGATCTCGACGCCGAGCGCGTGCGCCGCCTTGACCTCCGAGGCGAGCTGGCGAAGCACCTCGCTGTCGTGGCCGAAGCTCTGATCGCCGAGCAGCGCCTCGCCCGACATCTTGAGGAGCACGCGGCGATAACGTGGCGTCGTTTCTTCGCCCTCGCTCATCGCCCGACGACTCCCCTCATGCACGGTGTCCCGATCCCTCGACGCCCCGTCAGGCCGTTGCCAGCTTGGCGACCTCGGCAGCGAGATCGCTCTCCTCCTTGACGATCCCCTCGCCGAGCGCCAGCCGCTCGAAGCGGGTGACCTGCACCGGTGCACCTGCCGCCTTGGCGGCATCGGCGACGGCATCCTTCACCTTCTTGTCGGTGTCGATGACCCAGGTCTGCTCGAGCAGCACGCTCTCCTCGTAGAACTTGCGCAGACGCCCCTCGACCATCTTCTCGATGATCGACTCGGGCTTGCCGGATTCCCGCGCCTGGTCGGCGAAGATGGCACGCTCGCGCTCGATCACCGCAGGATCGAGATCGGCGACGGCGACCGACTGCGGGTTGGCTGCCGCAATGTGCATGGCGAGCTGCTTGCCGAACTCGGCCAGCGCCGCCTTGTCGCCCGTCGACTCCACACCCACCAGCACGCCGATCCGGCCGAGACCGGGGGCCGTCTGCTGATGCAGGTAGCCGCCGACGACGCCCGTCGGCACCGCGACCTTCACGGCCCGGCGCAGGTTCATGTTCTCGCCGATCACGCCGATCGCGTCGGTGAGCGAGTCGGCGACCGTCTTGCCGGTCGACGGCAGGGTGGCGGCACGCAGCGTCTCGACATCGCCGCCGGCGGCGATCGCCTCGCCGGTGATCGCCGTCACCAGGGCCTGGAAGTCGGCGTTGCGGGCGACGAAATCGGTCTCGGAGTTGACCTCGACGAGCGCCCCCTCGCTGCCCTCGAGCGCCATGCCGATCAGCCCTTCGGACGCCGTCCGGCCGGCCTTCTTCGCCGCGGCGGCGAGGCCCTTCTTGCGCAGCAGGTCGATCGATTCCTCGACATTGCCCGACGTCTCGATCAGGACCTTCTTGCAGTCCATCATGCCGGCCCCGGTCCGCTCGCGCAGCTCCTTGACCAGTGCAGCCGTTATCTCAGCCATAATCGCTTCCGTATCCGTGTTGTCTCTGCGTCCCTGCCCGGCCGCTCAGCCGGCGGCGGCACCGGACGCCTGCGTGTCCTCGACAGGCGCCACGTCGGGGCCGGTCTCCTCGGGTGCATCGGCCAGCGGCTGCACCGGGTTCGACTGGGTGAGCTCCTGCTCGGCCAGCTCCGGCTCTGCCAGCTCGGGCTCGATCGGCTCGATCTCGCCGAGATCCATGCCGCTCGCCGTCATCTCGGCCTGCAGCCCGTCGAGCACCGCCTGGACCAGGAGGTCGCAGTAGAGATTGATCGCCCGGCTGGCGTCGTCATTGCCCGGCACCGGGTAGCGGATGTGCTCGGGGCTCGAATTGCTGTCGAGGAAGGCCACCACCGGCAGACCGAGCTTCTTCGCCTCGGTGACCGCGATGTCCTCCTTGTTGGTGTCGATGACCACGAGGATGTCGGGCAGGCCACCCATCTCCTTGATGCCGCCCAGCGCCTGCTCGAGCTTGTTGCGCTCGCGGCTCAGCTGCAGGAGCTCCTTCTTGGTCAGGCCGCTCTGCTGCTCGGACAGCCGGCTCTCCAGCTCGCGCAGTCGGCGGATCGAGTTCGAGATGGTCCGCCAGTTGGTCAGCATGCCGCCGAGCCAGCGGTGGTTGACGTAATACTGGCCGCAACGCTGCGCCGCCCGGGCGATCGGCTCCTGGGCCTGCCGCTTGGTGCCGACGAAAAGCACGCGGCCGCCGCCGGCGACCACATCGCGCACCGCCTGCAGGGCGCGGTGCATCAGGGGCACGGTCTGCGTCAGGTCGAGGATGTGCACGCCGTTGCGCACGCCGAAGATGTACGGCTCCATGCGCGGGTTCCAGCGCCGCGTCTGGTGGCCGAAATGCACGCCGGCCTCGAGCAGCTGGCGCATGGTGAAGGTCGGGAAAGCCATTGGTCGTCTTCCTGAGTCCGGTTGAGCCGCCGCGGATCTTGATCCGGCTGGCGCCGGACACCGGTGCGGGCACGTGGCCCGCTAGCGATCCGCGTGAGAGATGGTGCGCTCTCTACGCGCGCCGCCCGACAAAAGCAAGTCGGCCGGCGGCACCAGATGGTATGCGTCAGCCGCCATTACCCGGCAGGCCAGCCAGCGCCCGGCCGGAAAGAAAGGCGGCCTCCATGTTGCCGCCGAGGCACCAGTCGCCGCAGAGGCCGAGCCCCGTTACCGGATCATGCACCGCGGGGACACCCAGCGCCTGCGTCACCAGCGCCTGGCACCAGCGATGCGCCTCGACATGGCAAGGCGTCGCCGTCACCCCGGTCGCTGCCTGAAATTCAAGGAGCAGTTGCTCGACCACGGCCTCGGGCGGCAGCTCCAGATGCGCGCTCGACCAGTCCGGCGAGGCGTGCACGGTCCAGGAATCGCGCCCTTCCCGGCCGCGCTTGGTGGTGTTCCGCGCGATCCAGGCGAGCGGCCCCTCGTCGATCGACCGCGCATCGAACCCGTCGAGGTCGAGCGGCGGGTCGAAGGCCAGGAGCAGCGCCCAGCAGGGTGCCAGCTCCACCGCACCGGTCGCGGCAATGAGCGCCTCGGGCGGCGCCTCGATCGTGCCGAGCAGCTGGCTCGCCTCGGCCGGCGGCACGGCCAGCGCCACCCGGTCGAACGGTCCGCGCCGCGCGCCGTCCGCGTCCTCGACCCACCAGGCCTCGCCATCCCGCACCAGCCCGGTGATGCGGCAGCCTGTCCTGACCTCGATCCCGTGCAGCAGCGCTTCGAGGGGTGCTGCCATGGTCGGACAGCCGACATAGGCCGCCACCCCGTCCCGGTCGGCCGCCGGCCAGCGGGCGGCCACACCGGCGGCGACACCGGCCTCGAGCAGCGCCTTCAGGACGGGATCGCGCGGCCGGATGAACTGGCCGCCGTGATCGAAGACGGCACCCTCCCGCCGGACCTGCGCCAATCGGCCGCCGATTCGCCCCTCCCGGTCATGGATGGCCACCCGCCATCCGGCATCGGCGAATGCCCGGGCACAGGCAACTCCCGCCAACCCGGCGCCGATCACCGCGACACGACCGCTCATCCATTCTCTCCCCGCAGCTTCGACAACAATGTCTCCCGATCCGCCCTGAAATCGCTGGCGATCCAGGCTTCCTCCAGTTCCCGCAACACGGCGCCGAGTCCCGGCCCCGGCGCGACGCCCCGATCGATCAGGTCCTGTCCGCCGACCGGCAGCGATGGCTGGCCGAAGTCTTGAAGGATGCCTCGCGCCTCGCCGATCGCGACCGGCTGGGCAGCGGCGCCGGCGGCGACGAGCAGGAGCAGGTCGTCAGCACCCTCCGGGCCGAGCCGGTAGGCCAGGCGGCGCAGCGCTGCCGGATCGGCCTCGACTGAAGGCAGTTCGTCCGTCATCGCCCGGGCCAGCCGTTCCCGCTCCGCGTTCGACAGCCTCAGCCGCATCGCCACTTCGGCCGCGTCGCTGCGGCCCCGCAGGAGGCAGGCGAGGCGCAGGATCGCCTTCGCGTCCGGTGCCAGGTGGAGCAACCGCCGCAGATCGACCACCGCCGGCTCGCCGCCGAAGAGCTGGCGCCAGACCCCGCAGGCCCGCATCAGCTCCAGAGCACCCAGCACCCCCGGTGCCATCAGCAGCCGCAGCACCTCGCTCCGCACCCGCTCGCCCGACAGCCGGTCGAGCCCCGCCCGCTCGGCCTCGAGGGCGGCCAGCACCGCCGCATCTGGCGGCACCCGGCCGAAGCGGGCGTGGAAGCGAAAGAAGCGGAGGATCCGCAAGTAGTCCTCGCGTATCCGGGCGGTGGGCTCGCCGACGAAGCGGACGATGCCCTGGGCGAGGTCGGCACGGCCGCCAAAGGGATCGAAGACGCGGCCGGAGCGATCGCAGGAGAGCGTGTTGATCGTCAGGTCGCGCCTTGCCGCGTCGGCCGTGAAGCAGTCCGTGTAGGCCACCACCGCGCGCCGCCCGTCGGTTGCCACGTCCCGGCGGAGCGTGGTGATCTCGAAGCTCCGCGAGCCCGTGCGGGCCGTGATCGTGCCGTGCGCCAGCCCGGTCGGAAAGGTCTTGATGCCGGCCCTGGCCAGAAGCACCAGGTTGCGCTCCGGCGTGGCCACAGTGGCGAGGTCGAGGTCGACCATGTCGAGCGTCGGGTCCAGCAGCGTGTCGCGTATGCAGCCGCCGACGAACCGCACGCCCGTGCCGTCCGCCTCCAAGGCATCCAGCACGCGCCGGCTGGCCCTCGCCCGGAGCCAGGCGGCATCGGCGAGCGGCAGCGCCTCGCTCATTGCGATTCGCTGGCCTCGCCGTCCGCCGGTGCGCCCGTGTCCGGCGCCTCGCCCAGAGGCGGCCGGACATGGCCCGGCACCACCCGGCCGTCCTCGAAGCTCGGCGGCACGTAGATGCCTTCCTGCGCCTCGCCACCGAAGAGTGCGAAGCTGACCAGCGTGCCGGCAACCAGCGCCATGCCAATCACGGAGAGCACGAACCAGGGTGTCCGCCGCAGCAGCGGCTGGCCGCTCGTCATCAGGAGTCGATAGAGAAAGAAGGCGGCGAACGGCAGGATGAATGGCAGCAGATACGAGATAATGATTCGAAGCATGTCGGGCCCCTGCTGCGGCCTCTCAGGCTCGGAGCAGCCGCGCGAAGTTGACGAGAATACCGGCCGTCGCCCCCCAGATATAGTGATCGGCATGGGGCAGGACATAGAAATACCGACGCTGGCCGTCCCGCAGATAGGAATCGCGGGTGTGATTGGCAGGGTCGAGGACGAAGTCGAGAGGCACCTCGAAGATCGCTGCGACCTCGGCCGGATCGGCCCGCCAGGCCGGCGGGTCGGCGACCCAGCCGACCACCGGATGAATGCGAAAGCCCGTGATCGTGTCGTAGGAGCGAAGCCCGCCCAGCACGTTGACGCGGTCGGGCGGCAGGCCGATCTCCTCCTCGCTCTCGCGCAATGCCGTCGCCACGGCGCTCACATCCTCCGGCTCCATCCGCCCGCCCGGCAGGCTGGTCTGGCCGGCATGCGCCTTGAGGTGCGCGGCCCTTTGGGTCAGCACGATGAACGGCCCGCCCAGGCGCTCGACCAGCGCGATCAGCACCGCCGCCGGCCGCAAGCGCGTCGGCTCCATGGGTCGCGCAACCTCGTCCCCGCCGATGTGCCGTGGCTCGTCCTCGGCCAGCGCGTCGCGCAGCCGTTCGGCCAGCCGGTAGGGCGTCCAGGCTGGCTCCGTCACCGTCAGGCGCCGTCCACCGACCCGAGCGGCACGAAGCGCCCGGCGCTCCAGACGCCGAGCACGTCCGCGGCCTCCGGTGCCGGCTCGGCCAGCTCCACCAGGTGATAGTAGACCGCGCGGGCCAGCCGCGCCTCGAGGCCCGGCCGGACGGTGACGTAGGGCGCCGGAGCGCCACCCTCGGGCGGCGGCCGCATGACGAGCGGGTGATCGGCGTCGAGCGGCAGCCATTCGTCGAGGCTGGTGCGCAGGTGGATGGTCCGCGCCGCCCCCTCGCCTTCCACCTTGAGCTCGACCACGAGGAAGGGCACGTCCTCGACCTCGACCCGGCCGGCCTCGAACGGGGTGACGAGCCAGTAGCTGCCATCGGCGGCCCGCCGCAGTGCCGTGGAGAAGAGCTGCGCCATGCCGGGCCGGGTGATCCGCCGGCCCTCGTGATGCCAGTCGCCCCGGGCGTCGATGGCCATCCGGAACTCGCCTTTGGCACCTTCGGCCAGGAGCGCCTCGAGCCGGGCCGCGGCATCGAAGGGCCGCCTCATGGACAGCCGCCCCCGCACCGGCCCGGGCCCGGCCGCACCGAACCGGCATCAGTTCTCAGCATCACCCCTTGCCATCGCTCGACCGCCATGCAGATATTCGTTACCTAGACTGGACTTGTGCGCTCTTCCAGTTGAGATCGAAAGGTCAATCCTCCACTCGGGCACCGCCCCTGCCGGGCGAGGGAACAGGCGCTTGCAAACAGACACGACCGCCACCGCCGCTGCCGGCGAGATCGAACGGGACGCCGATCGCGCGATCGAGCGACTGGCCGGCATGAAGGCCGAGATCGGCCGCGTGATCTTCGGTCAGGAGAAAGTCGTCGAGGAGGTGCTCATCGCGCTCCTTGCCGGCGGTCATGCCCTGCTCGTCGGCGTGCCGGGCCTCGCCAAGACGAGGCTCGCCGAGACGCTCGGCACGGTGCTCGGGCTCACCGAGAAGCGCATCCAGTTCACCCCCGACCTGATGCCGGCCGACATCATCGGTTCCGAGGTGCTCGAGGAGGATTCCGGCGGCCGCCAGCATTTCCGCTTCATCGAGGGGCCGCTCTTCACCCAGCTCCTGATGGCCGACGAGATCAACCGCGCGAGCCCCAGGACCCAGGCGGCGCTGCTCCAGGCGATGCAGGAGCGCAAGGTCACCGTAGCCGGCCACGACCATCGCCTGCCGGCCCCCTTCCACGTGCTCGCCACCCAGAACCCGATCGAGCAGGAGGGCACCTATCCCCTGCCCGAGGCCCAGCTCGACCGGTTCATCATGCAGGTCGACGTCGACTACCCCTCGGCCGCGGCCGAGCGGCAGATGATGATCGCGACGACCAGCGGCACCGAAGCCCGGCCGCAGACGGTGATCGACGGCCAGGAGCTCATGGCCATGCAGGCGCTCGTGCGGCGCCTGCCGGTCGGCGAGAGCCTGGTCGAGGCGATCCTCCAGCTGGTTCGCGCCGGCCGGCCCGAGGCGAGCCCGGTCGACGGCATCGCCGAGCAGGTCGCCTGGGGCCCCGGGCCGCGCGCCAGCCAGGCGCTGATGCTCGTCACCCGCGTGCGCGCCCTCCTCGACGGCCGCCTCTCCCCCTCGCTCGAGGACCTGCAGGCGCTCGCCAAGCCGGTCCTGCGCCACCGCATGGCGGTCACTTTCGCCGCCCGGGCCGACGGCATCGGTGTCGACGACGTCATCGAGCGGCTGGTCCGACATGTCGGTTGAACCGGCGCATGGCGCCTGAACCGACGGCCGCACTCGAGCCCGGTCATGTCGCGGCCCTGCGCAGCGAGTCCGAACGACTCGGCAGCCGCCTGCCCGGTCTCCTCGTCGAAGCCGAGCGTGTCGCCACCACCGTCAGCCAGGGCGTGCACGGCCGCCGCCGGCCGGGTCTGGGCGAGACCTTCTGGCAGTTCCGCCAGTATCAGCCGGGTGACGCCGCGGGCACCATCGACTGGCGCCAGTCGGCCCGTTCGCGTCACCTCTTCGTCCGCCAGCAGGAATGGGAAGCCGCCGAGAGCGTCTGGCTCTGGGCCGACCAGTCGCCGTCGATGCGCTACCGCTCGAAGCCGGCCTGGTCGACCAAGCGCGAGCGGGCGCTCGTGCTCCTGCTCGCTTTGGCCGGACTCCTGGTGCGCGGCGGCGAACGTATCGCCCTGCTCGGCACGGGCGAGCGGCCGCAGGGCGGTCGCTACGGCTTCAACCTCCTCGTCGAGCGGCTGCTGCACGGTACTGCCGGCGCCGGTTTCCGCCTGCCGCCCCAGCCTTTGCCACGCCATGCCCGCCTCGTGCTCGTCTCCGACTTCCTCGAGCCCGCGGACCAACTCGCCGAACGGGTCCGCACGCTGGGTGCGCTCGGGGCCGAGGTGTCGCTCATGATGCTCGCCGACCCGGCCGAGGAGACGCTCGACTTCCACGGCCGCGTCCTCTTCGAGGGCCTGGAGGGCGAGGGCCGGGCCCTGATCGGCAATGTCGACGCCATCCGCACGGGCTATCGCGACCTCTACCGCGCCCATCACGAGCATCTGGCCGACCTCGCCCGCCGCCATGCCTGGCAGTTCGCCCGCCATCGCACCGACCGGCCGGCCGAGACCGGCCTTCTGACGCTCTACCAGATGCTTGCCCCGCGCGCCGCCGGTCGCCACTGACCATGCCGAGCCCACGCGCATGCTGAGCCTCGGCCCGATCGCCTTCCTGCAACCCTGGATCCTGGCCGGGCTGCTCGCTTTGCCGCTGATCTGGCTCCTGCTCCGCCTCAGCCCGCCGGCCCCGCGGCGGGTCGCCTTCCCGCCGCTCGCCCTGCTGCTCAGGCTGGTCGCCCCGGAGGAAACACCCGCCCGAACCCCCTGGTGGCTCCTCCTCCTGCGCCTCGCCATCGCCGCCCTCATCCTCCTCGCCCTCGCCGGGCCGGTGCTCGACCCGGCACCGGTGATCGGCGGCCGGGGCCCTGTGCTCCTGGTGGTCGACGACGGCTGGGCCGCCGCACCCAACTGGCAACGCCGGGTCGACCTCGCCCGCGGCCTCCTGGAGCAGGCCGAGCGCGACAGCCGCCCGGTCGTGGTGCTGAAGACCGCCCCGGACGGCAGGACAGCGCCGCTCGAGCTGCAGCCGGCGCGCCAGGTGCTGGAAGGGCTCGCCGGCTGGCAGGTGCATCCCTGGCCCGTCGACCATGGCGCCGCCCTGGGGCGCCTCGAAGCCGCAGACCTCGGCGAGGCCAGGCCCATCTGGCTGAGCGACGGCATCGTCGACCGCGACGGCGGGGGCGCTGCGGCCCGGGCACTGGGAACTGCCCTGAACGGCCTCGGCGAGCTCACCGTCCACGCCGACCCGCCGGCCGAGCGCGCCCTCCTGCTCAGCCCGGACGATCTCGCCCGCGACCTCCAGTCGGTGAGTGTGCTGCGCCCGGCTGCCGATGCCCCGTTGCCGCCCGAGCTCTTCGCCATCGGCCCCGCCAGCGAGGTGCTGGGGCGCTTCCCGGTCGCCGCCCCCGCCGGCGACGGCGCCGATCCCCTGCGCGCCACTGTCGAGCTCGACCTGCCGCTGGACGTGCGCAACCGCATCGCCCGGCTCACCCTCGAAGGCCATCACGGCATCGGCGGCGTGCTGCTCTTCGACGAGCGCTGGCGGCGGCGCACGGTCGGCATCGCCGGCCCGCCCGGAGCGGCGGCCGCCCAGCCGCTCCTCGCCGAGCCCTATTTCGTCGAGCGGGCGCTCGCCGCCCTCGCCGAGCTGCGCACCGGGCGGATCACCGAGCTGGTCGAGGAGCCGCTCTCGCTGCTCGTCATCACCGATCGCGGCCATCTCGATCCGGTCGAGGCAGCTGCGCTCGAGGCCTGGGTCGAGACGGGCGGGGTGGTGCTGCGCTTCGCCGGCCCGAGGCTCGCCGGGCTCGACGAGGCGAGCCAGCCGGTCGGCGAGGCGGAGCCCGACGCACTCCTGCCCGTCCGCCTGCGCTCGGGCGACCGCCAGCTCGGCGGGGCGCTCTCCTGGTCGGAGCCGCTGCCGCTGGCACCCTTCCCCGCCGACAGCCTCTTCGCCGGGCTCGACGTCAGCGAGGAGGCCCTCGTCTATCGCCAGGTGCTGGCCGAGCCGGGCCCCGATCTCGCCGATGTGACGCTGGCGAGCCTCGCCGACGGCACGCCGATCGTCACCGGCCGCCAGACCGGCGACGGCTACGTCATTCTCGTCCACACCACCGCCAACACGAGCTGGACCAGCCTGCCGCTCTCCGGCCTCTTCGTGGAGATGCTGCGCCGCGTGGTCGATCTCGGCGTCGGTGCCGGCGAGCGGCTCGACGGCCTCGTCCGCGCCGATCGCGTGCTCGCCGCCGATGGCAGCCTGGTGGAACCGCCGGCCGATCTCCAGCCGATCGAGGCGGCAGCGCTGGCCGGCCTGCCGGTGGGCCCGGCCAGCCCCGCCGGCCTCTATGCCCCCGTCGATGCCGGCACCACGACGGGCGACATGGCCGAGGACGAGCGTGGCCGCGTTGCCCGAAACCTCCAGGACTCCCTCGATCGCCTGGAGAGCCTCGACGTCGCCACGCTCGGCGAAGGTGCCCTGCCCTATGCCCAGGGCACCGAGCGCGACCTCCTGCCGGCGCTCCTGACGCTCGCGACCATCCTCGCCCTCGTCGACCTCGCCCTCTCCTTCGTGCTTCGCGGCCTCGTGCCGCGGCTGCGGCCGGCCGCCGCCACGGCAGCCTTCCTGGCACTTTGTCTCCTGCCCGCGGCAGGCCCGGGTCAGGCCCAGGAATCGATCGACGAGGCGCGCATCGCCGAGCTCGCTGCCATCACCCGGCTCGGCTATGTCGAGACCGGCATCGCCGACCTCGACGAGCGCAGCCGGGCCGGGCTCTTCGGCCTCGGCCGCGTCCTGGCGCAACGCACCTCGATCGAGACCGGTGACCCCGTCGCCGTCGATCCGGCGGTCGACGAGCTTGCCGTCTTCCCGCTCCTCTACTGGCCGGTGTCGCCCGAGCATCCGGCCCTCGAGCCGGCGGCCATCGACCGCATCGAGGACTATCTCCGCCAGGGCGGCATGGTGCTCTTCGACACCGGCGACGCCGCCCGTCTCCTGCCCGGCCAGAACATCGTCGGCCCGGGCGAACAGCGCCTGGGTGAGCTGCTCCACGACCTCGACCTGCCGCCCTTGGAGCCGATCCCCGACGATCACGTGCTGACCCGCTCGTTCTATCTCATGCAGGACCTGCCCGGCCGCTTCGCCGGTCGGCCGGTCTGGGTCGACCGCATGCCGCAGAGCGTCAATGACGGGGTCTCGAGCGTGGTGATCGGCGCCCATGACTGGGCCGGCGCCTGGGCCGAGGACGAGTACGGGCGCACGCTCTATCCCGTCGTGCCCGGCGGCGAACGCCAGCGCGAAATGGCGAGGCGCTTCGGCGTCAACATCGTGATGTACGCGCTGACCGGCAACTACAAGACGGACCAGGTGCATATCCCGGCACTGCTCGAAAGGCTCGGCCAGTGACCGCCGCCAGTCTCGTCCTCCAGCCGCTGATCCCGCTCTGGCTCTGGGTCGCCCTCGCCACGATCGCACTCCTCCTCTTCGGCTTCGGCCTCTGGCGCCGCGCCCGCGGCACGCTCTGGCGTGGCCTCCTCGCGGCCTTTCTCCTGGCCGCCCTTGCCGGGCCGGAGCTGCAGCGTGAGGAGCGCCAGGCGCTCGACGACATCGTCATGCTGGTCGAGGACCAGAGCCCGAGTCAGCGCATCGCGGACCGGCCGGAGGCAGCGAGCGCGGCGGCGGACGCCCTGGCCGAGCGGCTCGCGGCCCTGCCCGGCATCGACCTTCGGCGCATCACCCTCGAAGGCAGCGGCCGGCGCGGCACCGACCTCTTCGCCACGCTGCGCGAGCGCCTGGGCGAGGTCGACCAGGACCGCCTCGCCGGGATCGCGGTCGTCACCGACGGCCGCGTCCACGACGCCCCGCCCGTGCCGGACTGGGGGGTCGACGCCCCCTTCCACGTGCTGCTGACCGGCCGGCCGGACGAGTTCGACCGGCGGATCGTGGTGGAGCAGGCGCCGACCTTCGGCGTGGTCGGCGAGCCCGTGCCCGTCACGCTGCGCATCGCCACGACCCCGGAAACGGCCGCCACGACCACCCCCCTGCCGCTCGCCGTTGAGCGCAATGGCGAGCCCTTCGCCGAGCTTCTCGTGCCGCCCGGCGAGCCGGTCGCCCTCGACCTGCAGCTCGAGAATGCCGGGGCCACGGTCTTCGAGTTCCAGATCCCCGTCGCCGAGGGCGAGCTCACCGCCCTCAACAACCGCCAGGCGATCACCGTCAATGGCATCCGCGACCGCCTGCGCGTGCTCCTGGTCTCCGGCCAGCCCTATCCGGGCCTGCGCGTCTGGCGCAACCTGCTGAAGTCCGATCCTGCCGTCGACCTCGTCCACTTCACCATCCTGCGCCCGCCCGAGAAGCAGGACGGCACGCCGATCCGCGAGCTGGCGCTCATCGCCTTCCCGTCCCGCGAGCTCTTCGAGGTCAAGCTCGGCGAGTTCGACCTCATCATCTTCGACCGCTACTCCAGGCGCGGCCTGCTCCCGCTCGTCTATCTCGACAACGTCGCCCGCTATGTCGAGGAAGGTGGCGCACTTCTCGACGCCGCCGGCCCGGAGTTCGCCGACCCGCAGAGCCTCTACCGCACACCCCTGGCACGCGTACTCCCGGGCCGCCCCTCGGGCGAGGTCTACGAGCGCGCCTTCAGCCCGGACGTCACCGAGCTCGGCGGGCTCCATCCGGTGACCTCCGGCCTCGGTGCAGGCGACGACACCGAGGAGTGGGGCCGCTGGTTCCGCCAGATCGATGTCGAGACGGACGACGCGCAGGTGCTGATGACCGGCGTCGCCGACCGGCCGCTTCTTGTCCTCGAGCGGGTCGGCGAGGGCCGCGTGGCGCAGCTCCTTTCCGACCATGCCTGGCTCTGGGCGCGCGGCTTCGACGGCGGTGGCCCCCAGGCCACGCTGCTCCGGCGGCTCGTCCACTGGTTGATGCGCGAGCCGGAGCTCGAGGAGGAGGCGCTGCGCGCCCGGGCGGTCGGCGACGGCCTCCTGATCGAGCGTCAGTCGCTGCACGCCGAGCCGATTGAGGTCGAGGTCACCTCCCCATCGGGCACGACCAGCACCGTGCTGCTCGAGCCGACCTCGGAAGGCCTCGCCACGGCCACGGTCGAGGCCGACGAGGACGGGCTCTACCGGGTCAGCGACGGGGAGCTCCTGGCCTTCGCCACACCCCGCCCGATCGCACCGGTCGAGCTCGCCGACATGACCGCGACCGAGGACGTTCTCGCCCCCTTCGCCGCCGCCACCGGCGGCGCCGTCCACTGGCTCGAGGACCGTGGCCAGCCCGACATCCGCCGGGTGGAGGCCGACCGGCGCGCCAGCGGCGCCGGCTGGCTGGGCTTCGAGCGCAACCGCGCCTTCGCCGTGCTCAGCCTGCGCCAGACACCTCTCGTCCCGGCCTGGCTCGCCGCCATCGTGCTGCTCGCTGCGGCGGCCGCCGCCTGGTGGCGCGAGGGTCGCGCCTGATCAACTGTGCGTGACCGCCTTGTGTCACCCCGCCGCCTCGGCCAATCTCCGATTGTCAGTAGCCATCAGGGAGGGATCCACCATGTCGCCCAGGCTCATCGCCGCCATCGCGGCGCTCGGCATCACCGCAACCGCCGGCTTCGCCAGCGCCGATCCCATCGAGACCCGCCAGACGATCATGAAATCGACGGGTGCCGCCGGCAAGGTTTCGGGTGAGATGATCAAGGGCAACCTGCCTTTCAACCAGGACGTCGCCAACCTGGCGCTTGCCACCTTTGCTGCCGCCTCCCTGAGCTATCGCGAGTTCTTCCCGGAAGGCAGCGAGGCCGGTCACGACACCCGCGCCAAGGAGAACATCTGGACCGACCGGGACGGCTTCATCGCCGCCAACGAGAAGTTCGCCGAGGCGGCGACCGCCGCTGTTGCCGCGAAGCCCGCCGATCTCGACGCGTTCAAGGCCGCCTTCGCGCCGATCGGCGAGAACTGCCAGTCCTGCCACGAGACCTACCGCACCCCCAGCAACTGATGGCCTTCGGCCGCTTTCTCGGCTTCGCCGCGGCGCTGGTCGTCGCGGCGGGCGGCAGCTTCTGGTACCTCACCGCCCCCGAGCATTTCGATCCGCTCGACCTGCCGGCCCACGAGCCCGACCTCGCCAATGGCGAGCTGCTCTTCTGGGCCGGCGGCTGCACCTCCTGCCACGCCGCCCCGAAAGCCGAGGGCGAAGCCCGGCTCGTCCTGGTCGGCGGCCTTGGCCTCGAGACGCCTTTCGGCCGCTTCAACGTGCCGAACATCACCCCCGACCCTGAAAGCGGCATCGGCGGCTGGACCGTGGCCGAGTTCGTCACCGCCATGCGCTACGGCACCTCGCCCGCCGGCCGGCACTACTATCCTTCCTTCCCCTACACCTCCTACGCCCGGATGACGGTCACCGACCTGATCGACCTCAAGGCCTGGCTCGACACCCTCCCCGCCGAGCCGAGCACCGTCCCCGGTCACGAGCTCGCCTTTCCCTACAGCTTCCGCCGCGGCATCGGCTTGTGGAAGCTCGTCAATCTCGACCCGGCCCCGGTCGTCGACGTCGGCACCGACCCGGCGCTCGAGCGCGGTCGCTACTTGGCGGAGGGGCCCGGCCATTGCGGCGAATGCCACACGCCCCGCGACTTCACCGGCGGGCTCGAGCTGGCAAGCTGGTTCGCCGGTGCGCCCGCCCCGGACGGCGATGGCCGCATCCCCAACATCACCGGCGGCCCGGATGGCCTCGCCGACTGGTCGACCGGCGACATCGCCTACGCCCTCGAGACCGGCTTCAAGCCAGACTTCGACACGCTCGGCAGCACCATGGCCGAGATCCAGGCCAATCTCGCCCACCTCCCGGCCAGCGACCTCGAAGCCATCGCCGCCTACCTAAAGGCCACGCCGCCCTTGCCCGACGGAAACTGAGCAAACCGTTCGACCCTTTCGGACGTATCAGGAAATGAACCTCCGAAAGGCATCACCTTGGGCCTCCTGAGCTTCAGCGAGCCAATCCGCGCCGCCGTGATCGGCGCCTCCGGCGGCATCGGCCGCGCCTTCGCCGAAAACCTCGCAGCCGACCCCGCGGTCGGCGCCGTTCTCGCCACCGCCCGGCAGGGTGCGGTTCCCGAAGGCGAGCGCATTGCACCCCTTCGCCTCGACCTCGAGGAGGAGGCGAGCATCGCGGCAGCCGCAGCGACCGCGAAGGACCGGCTCGGCGGCCTTGATCTCGTGATCGTCGCCACCGGCATTCTGCGCGGCCCCGGCATCGATCCCGAGAAATCCTTTCGCCAGCTCGACTCGGCTGTCATGGCGAGGGTGCTCGCCGTCAACACAATCGGCCCGGCACTCGTCGCCAGGCACTTCCTGCCACTCCTGCCGCGCAACGGGCGGGCCATCTTGGCAGCCCTCTCCGCCCGGGTCGGCTCGATCGGCGACAATGCGCTCGGCGGCTGGCACAGCTATCGGGCGTCCAAGGCCGCCCTCAACATGCTGATCAGGAACTTCGCCATCGAGGAGGCCCGCCGCAACGCCGACGCCATCATCGTCGGCCTGCATCCCGGCACCGTCGCCACCGACCTCTCCGCCCCCTTCCGGCGCAGCGTTGCCGACGGCCGGCTCTTCACACCCGACGAAGCCGCCCGTCGCCTCCTCGCCACGCTGGACGGGCTCGCCCCGGCGGACTCCGGCGGTGTCTTCGCCTATGACGGCCAGCGTCTGCCCGACTGAGCTCAGCGCCACTCCGCATAGGCGTCGTCGAGCAGCGGCTCGTCGAAGAACCGGGCCATGAGCCCGTCGAGCGAGATGGCGCCCGCCCCCTTCACCATGAGATAGACCAGCGGCATCAGCCAGAGTGTCCGCTGGTCGACGATCACCGACCCCGAGACATGGTCGAAAAGGGCACCGATGGTCGCCTCGTCCGCACCGTGAAAGACGATGTCGACATAGGTCTGGACGGCCACGAAGCCGATCATGCCGAGTGCCGCGAGCCGGGTGAAGAGGCCGAGCACCACCAGCACCGGCAGCACGAACTCCGCATAGGTGCCGAGATGGACGATGAGCCCGTAGGGCCAGAAGGCCACGGCCGACGGATCGTAGCCCGCCGCCTCCATGGCCCCCGGCACGATCTGGATATAGGCGCCCGGTGTCAGCTGCAGGAAGCCGAAGAGGCCCGGGCCGATCTTGGTCAGGGCCGAGCTGAGGAAATAGACCAGCAGCACGCCGGCGAGGACGAAGCGGGCGAAGAGCCCGAGGAACCACCCGTCGAGCAGCCGCTCCAGGCCGCGAAAGAAGCGCTGGTGCAGCTCGACCACCTCGTCGATCATGGGTCGTCTCCGTCGCAAGAGGGTTGGCCGAGCCCGACGACGGCACCCAGCGAAAAGAGCCGGCCCAGTGCCGGCCCGAGCGCGAAGCCCGCCTTGGCCCGCATCGCCGCCCCGGCGGCCGCACCCAGGTCCAGACCGTCGGCGAGGGCACCGACGAAGGCCGCCATGCCCGGCGTCAGCGATTCCACCATGACAAGCTCCGCAGGCCGCACGACCAGCGCCGCCTCGGCCCGGCCGAGATCGACCGCCTCGTGCGGCCCGCGACCGGTATTGGCGGCCCAGAGGGCAACGATTGGAAAGCGCGAGACGACCAGCCGCAGGCTCGGATGCAACGCCAGCCGCACCCGGTCGAGTTCGGCCTCAGCCACCCGTCCCAGCGCCGCGATCGGCAAGGGCGTCGCCTCGGCCGCATTGAAGGCAGCAAGCCAGGCCCGCTCGAGCCGGGCGACCGGTGCGAGGTAGGGCAGCCCTGCTGCCGGCGGAAAGCTCTCGAGAAAGTCCGGGAATCCGGACCCGTAGTCGATCAGCACGGGCGACTGCGGCGGCTCCTGACGCACGAAGAGCCCCGCCGCAGCCTTGAAGAACGCCTCGCCGACGAGGCTCCGCACCGCCGGATAGGCCGCCCCGAGCGCCTCGATCAGCCCGGCCACGACGTTGTTGCGATGCACGCCAAACCGCGCGGGCGGCAGGAGCCCCGGCGGCACCGGCCGATCCGCCTGGAGCAGCGCCGCGGCCAGCTCAGCTTGCGCGGGCATGACGACAGTCGTCGAGGAAGCGCTGCGCCAGCACGGCTTCCCGATGCAGCACCGGCCATTCCGGCACGTCGTTGTCCCATTCCACGAGCACCGGCAGGGCACCGGTCCGCCGCAGCACGAGGACCAGGAGCGCCCAGACGGGGTCGGCGACGGCCCGGTCATGGGCATCGACGAGGAGCCCGTCCGGCTCGGCGGCATGCCCGCCCAGATGGATCTCGCCGACTTTGGTGAGCGGAAAGGAATCGATGTAGGATTGGGGCGCAAATCCCAGATTCTGAGCCGAAACGAAGACGTTATTCAGGTCGAGCAGCAGGCCGCAGCCACTCCTGCGTGCAATCTCGGCGAGGAAGTCCGGCTCCGCCAGCGTGCTCTCTTCGAAGGCGAGGTACGACGACGGGTTCTCGAGCTGGATCGATCGGCCGAGAGCCTCCTGCAGGCGATCGACATGCTCGACCACCCGCGCCAGCGTAGCTTCCGTGTAAGGCAAGGGCAGCAGGTCGTTGAAATAGATGCCCTCGTGCGACGACCAGGCGAGGTGCTCGGAAACCAGTCCCGGCTCGTAGCGCTCCACCAAAGACTTCAGCCGCGCCAGATGTGCCTCGTCCAGCGGACCCTCGCCGCCGATCGACAGGCCGACACCGTGCAGCGACAGGGGATAGTCCCGGCGGATGGCGGCAAGCTGGCGATGCGGCGGCCCGCCTTCGCCCATGTAGTTCTCAGGATGCACCTCAAACCAGCCGACCTGCGGCTTGCCGGCCAGGATCTCGGCGCAGTGACGGGACTTGAGACCGAGGCCCGAAGCCCCTGGAATGGTTGCGGCAATCATCACGGCACATGGACCCGACCGGGGCGGTGCCGGAGCACCGCCCCTGACGCAGATCCGACCCTGATCACGCAGGAACGTCGCGGGTCAGCTCCTCGAGCGAACCCTTGCGACCATCCGGCAGCTCGTACTTCGCCTCCTCCGTCGACGTGCCATAGAGCTCGCAGGTGCCGGCGGGCACCAGCTTCCAGGCATTGCCCTGGTAGTCGACGGTCGATGTCCCGGCACAGGTCGTGCCCGGGCCGGCGGCGCAGTCGTTCTGCCCGGCGAGCGAAATGCCGTAGCACTTCTCGTTGGCCGCATGCGCCGGGCTGGCAAGGCCGCCGGCCCCGGCAAGTGCCGCTGCGAGGGCGCCGGCCAGCATGGCGGTGGAGGTCCTGGGGCTGTCGTTCATCTCTGCTACTCCTCTTGGTGCGCGATCACCCGCCGAGCGGGGCGAGCGTCTCATAGGTCCCGGCATTGTCGTCCAGGCTGGTCCAGGTCTTGCCCGAGGCGGCATCGGGTTCGATGTCCGGCCAGTTGGTCTCGGCCGCCTCGATGTTGCCGTCGACGTCGGCCGTCCAGAAGCCCACGATGGTCGGCGTGATGTTGACGTAGAGCTTGCCGTCGACGATGCGCCAGAGGTTCGGGTTGGCCGGCACCTTGCCGCCCTTCGCCACGCCGTAGGCGCAATGCCCGTCATAGGCCGGCGCGTAGGCTTCCGGGTCGGCGAGGAACCGGTCCCGGTTCTCTTCCGTGGCGAATGCCCAGGTGGCACCGTTCCACTCGGCCGTGATGTCGGCGCGCCCGGGCACCGCCGCCGGCTGCTTCTGGTCCAGGGGCGCCTGCTCAAGCGAGAAATAGGCGACGGGGTCGTAGCCGCTCAGCGCATAGCCGGTCTCGTCGACATATTGCGGCCCGGCCATCGCCATGCCGGCGCTGGCCAGGAGAACGGCCGTGGCTAGCGCACTCCTCCGAAACATGATGGCGATCCTTCTCGTTGCTGGTCCGATGCCGGAACCTACGCACCCGGCAGCAGCCGCAGCAAATCGCTTCTCGTAACGAACGCGTGGGTCCTTCGTGAGAGCCCGCCAGCGATAAGCACCCTTGCTGCACCCGATAACGAAAGAGCGTTTGCCAAGCCCCGCATGATTGCGCTCGATGGCGGCCGAACAACGGGGGATCGCCACCATGCCCGAGAGGCTGCTCGTCATCGGCAACAAGAACTATTCGTCCTGGTCGCTGCGCCCCTGGCTGCTGCTCCGCCAGCTCGGCCTGCCCTTCGCCGAGGAGCGGATCGCCCTCGACCAGCCGGACACCAAGTCACGCATTCTCGCCCGCTCGCCGGCTGGCCGCGTGCCCGTCCTGATCGAGGGCCAGCTCAGCATCTGGGAATCGCTCGCCATCGTCGAGCACGTCGCCGAAACCGAAAGCGCCGTCTGGCCCGCCGAGCCCGCCGCCCGCGCCATGGCGCGCTCGATCTCCGCCGAGATGCACGGCGGCTTCGCAGCACTCCGCAACGAGCTGCCCATGAACGTCCGGGCAACCGGCCGCAAGGTCCGCCCCGGCCCCGCGGCCAAGGCCGACATCGCCCGCATCAAGGCGATCTGGTCCGCCGCCCGCGACGCCCACGGCGCCGGCGGCCCCTGGCTCTTCGGCACCTTCTCGGCGGCCGATGCCATGTTCGCCCCCGTCGCCTCGCGCTTTCGCACCTACGGCATCGACCTGCCCGAGCCCCTCGCGAGCTGGCAAACAACCCTGCTCGAATGCCCCGCCATGCAGGAATGGACCGCTGCCGCCCGGGCCGAGACCGAGGTCATCGCGCACGAGGACATCGGCTGAGCCAAGCCGTGCCGCAGGTCAGCCCATCTCCCGCAGGATCAGAGCAAAGGCGATGAGGCCGGTCAGGAACTGGAAAAGGCCGATCGCGAGATTGGCCCGGTGCAGATGGATCGCCGTCGCCATGGCCGAGCGCTCGCCGGCGAGGCCGCGGCGGCCGTAGCGCTCGATGGCGGGGCCGAGCCAGAGGACCTGGAGGAGCAGGGTGGCACCGACCAGCACCAGGAGCACGCCGGCAAGCTGCCCGATGGCCAGCACCCCGGCGACCAGCGCCGCGGCCGCGGCGGCCCGCTGAAAGACCGGCTGGATCTCGCGCACGAACGGCCCGGCCGTGGCCGGCGCCAGATAGCGCGTCGCCAGATGCGGCAGCACGATCACGGCCGTCAACATGACGCCGAGCAGCATGCCGGTCAGCAGGAGCGCCAGGGCGGCGGCCATCGGCCGCCCGTCAGGCCTTCGCCGATCCGTCTCCCGGGGCGGCCCGGGGCGGCTCGCGGCGGATCTGGGTGCCGATGCCGTGCTCGGTGAAGAGCTCGAGCAGGAGCGCGTGCGATACCCGGCCGTCGAGGATGGTGGCCGCCCCCACCCCCGCCTCGACCGCCTGCATGCAGGTCTCGACCTTGGGGATCATGCCGCCCGAGATCGTGCCGTCGGCGATCAGCGCGCGCACCTGGTCGAGGGTCAGCCAGGGCAGGAGGTTGCGCTCGCGGTCGAGCACGCCCTTGACGTCGGTGAGCATCAGCAGGCGGCGCGCGCCGAGGGCCCCGGCGATCGCACCCGCCGCCGTATCGGCATTGATGTTGTAGGTCTCGCCCGCCGGCCCGGCGCCGATCGGTGCCACGACCGGAATGATCTCGGACTGCGCGCAGAGATCGAGGATCGTCCGGTCGATCGCCACCGGCTCGCCGACGAAGCCGAGGTCGACAACCTGCTCGATGGCACTCTCCGGGTCGCGCCGCGTGCGGCTCAGCCGCTCGGCCGTGATCAGCCGCGCATCCTTCCCGCAAATGCCGATGGCCTTGCCGCCGGCGGCCTGGATGGCCGTCGCGATCTCCTTGTTGATGCGCCCGGCGAGGACCATCTCGACGACCTCCACGGTCGCCGCATCGGTCACCCGAAGCCCGTCGACGAATTCGCTCTTGATGGCGAGCCGGTCGAGCATCGCCTTGATCTGCGGCCCCCCGCCATGCACCACGATGGGGTTGATGCCGACCTGCTTGAGCAGCACAACGTCGCGGGCGAAGTCGCGCGCCAGGTGCTCCTCGCCCATGGCATGGCCGCCATACTTGATGACGAAGGTGGCGCCGGCATGGCGCCGCATGTAGGGCAGCGCCTCGATGAGCGTGCTGGCGATGGCGGTCTTGTCGGTCGGGCCGGGCATGGCGGTTCGCTTCCTCGGGAACGCTGTCGGCCCGGTTCTAGCAGGCAGGCGGCCCCGGGTCAGCACGCCGCATCGGCCTCGGGCGCGCGGGTCCCTCAGCCCTTGGCCGGGTCCTGCAGCAGGTCGGCGAGCAGGCGGCGAAGCGTGTCCAGCCCCTCGCGCTTCCTGGCGCTGGTGACCAGCACCTCGGGCCAGGCCGCGGGCTTCTTCGCGAGCGCCGCGAGGATCGCCGCCCGGCGCTCGGCGAGCTCGGCGGCACCGACCAGATCGCCCTTGGTGAGCACGACGACGAACGGCACCGCGGCCTTGCCGAGCAGGGTCATCGCCTCCTCGTCATTGGCCTTCAGCCCGTGCCGGGCATCGATCAGCAGCACGACCAGCCGGAGCGGTGCACGGCCGCGCAGGAAGGCGAAGACGAGCTCCGTCCAGGCCGCGACCTTCTCCTTGGGCGCCTTCGCATAGCCGTAGCCCGGCAGGTCGACGAGCCGGAGCCGCCCGTCGAGCTCGAAATAGTTGAGCTCCTGGGTCCGCCCCGGCGTGTTCGAGGTGCGGGCGAGGTCGGAGCGGCCGGTGAGCGCGTTGATGAGGCTGGACTTGCCGACATTGGAGCGGCCGGCGATGGCGACTTCGGGACCCGCCACCTCGGGCAGCTGGTCGAGGGCCGCCACCCCCTTGAGGAAGGCCGGCGGCCGGGCGAAGAGCAGCCGCGCCACCTCGTCGAGCCTGGCCTCCCGTGCTGCCGCGTCCTCGATGGGAGGTGCCTCAGGCACCGGCGCGCTCGACGCGGCCGATGAACGGCAGATGCCGGTAGCGCTCGGCATAGTCGATGCCGTAGCCGACGACGAAGACGTCCTCGATCTCGAAGCCGATGAAATCGACCTCGAACGGCACCACCCGCCGCGACGGCTTGTCGAGCAGGGCCACGCTCCAGATCCGCTTGGCGCCATTCTCGCGCAGCAAGTCGGCGGTGAACGTCAGCGTGCGGCCGGTGTCCTGGATGTCGTCGATCAGCAGCACGTCCTTGCCGCCCACGGTGTCCGGCATGCCGCCGATCACCTTGACCCGCCCGCTGCTCCGCTGCTCGAGCCCGTATGAGCTCACCTGCAGGAACTCGACATAGGGCCGGAGCCCGTGCCGATCGAGGGCGCGGATCAGGTCGGCGGCGAACATGAAGCTGCCCTTGAGCAGGCCGACGACGGTGACGTCGCTCGGCACCACCGCCGCGATGGCAGCCGCCAGCTGGTCGATCCGTGCCTCGATCG
This sequence comes from Alphaproteobacteria bacterium, assembly GCA_030431615.1. GTDB lineage: Bacteria > Pseudomonadota > Alphaproteobacteria > Geminicoccales > Geminicoccaceae > SLRI01. Next base: position 16,715 of record JAUIID010000012.1, on the reverse strand, counting down.
CCGCCGCCGTGAACAGCGGCACCACCTTCTCGTCCGTGGTCATCGCCAGCTCCTCTCTGCCGGAACCGCTCAGCCTGCCGGCACGCCCATCCGCCTCATGATCAGCCATTGCTGGGCGATCGAGAGGAGGTTGTTCCATGTCCAGTAGATGACGAGCCCGGCCGGGAAGGTCGCGAACAGGAAGACGAAGATGAACGGCAGGAGCCCCATCACCTTGGCCTGGATCGGATCGGCGGGCTGCGGGTTGAGCCGGAACTGCAGCCACATGGTGACGCCCATCAGCACCGGCCAGACGCCGATCATGAGGAAGGCCGGCACGCCGAAGGGCAGAAGGCCGAAGAGATTGAAGATGCTCGTCGGATCCGGTGCCGAGAGGTCGTGGATCCAGCCGAAGAACGGCGCATGCCGCATCTCGATCGAGACGAAAAGCACCTTGTACAGCGCGAAGAAGACCGGGATCTGCAGCAGGATCGGCAGGCAGCCCGCCATCGGGTTGACCTTCTCGCGCTTGTAGAGCGCCATCAGCTCCTGCTGCATCTTCTGCTTGTCGTTGGCATGCCGCTCGCGCAGCTTCACCATCTCCGGCTGCAGCTTCTTCATCTGGCTCATCGACCGGTAGGACTTGTTGGCCAGCGGGAAGAAGACGATCTTGACGAGCAGCGTCAGCGCCAGGATGGCGAGCCCGTAATTGCCGAAGACGTTGTGGTAGAAGAACGTCAGGATGTAGAAGAAGGGCTTGGTCAGGAAATAGAACCAGCCGAAATCCACCGCCCGGTCGAAGAGCGGGATGCCGTAGGTCTCGCTGTAGGCGTCGAGGAGGTTGACCTCCTTGGCCCCGGCGAAGAGCCGGTCGGTGACGGTGATCGTGGCCCCGGGCTGAATGACGCGCGCCGTGCCGAGATAGTCGACTTGGTAGCGATCCTGCCCGTCGCGCACGAAATGGCGGAAGTTGGCCTCCAGGGTCTCCTCCTGGTCGGGCACGAGCGAGGTCAGCCAATACTTGTCGGTGAAGCCGGCCCAGCCGCCGGTGCTGCTCAGGGTGATCGGTTCCTCGTGCAGGTCGTCGTAGTCGATTTCCTTCAGCGTGCCGTCGAGCACGCCGATCGGCCCCTCGTGCAGGATGTAGAAGCCCGCCGTCTCCGGCGTCCCCCAGCGGCTGAGCAGCCCATAAGGATAGAGCGTCACCGGCTGGTCGGACGTGTTGGTGACCGAGCGCTCGAGTGTGAACATGAAGTTCTCGTCGACCGCCACCTGCTTGGCGAAGAGCAGGCCCTGGCCGTTGTCCCAGCGGAACTCGACCGGCTCCTGCTGGGTGAGGTCGTTGCCGACCGCCTCCCAGAGCGTCTCGGCGTTCGGCACCGCGATCTCGCCCTCCGGCACCCAGCCGAACTCGGCGAAATAGGTATCCCGCGCACCGACCGGGTTGAGCAGCTCGATCTCGGGCGAGGTCGGGTTGACGGTCTGCCGGTAGTCGACCAGCGTCACGTCATCGAAGCGGACGCCATCGAGGGCGATGGAGCCGTGCACCCGGCCGTTCGCGATCTGCACCCGCGGCAGGCGCGCCAGGGCGTCGGCCCGCGACGTCACCTGGCCGGCATTCGGATCGAGCGCCGCACCCACGCCGGCGGTGCCGCCCGGGGCAACGCCGGAGGTGGCACCGGACGTCCCCGGGGACGGCGGGACCACGCCCTCGCTACCCTGGCCGGTGGTCTGGCTCTCGGTCAGCTGCTGCTGCCGCTCCATCCGCGGCATCTCGTAGAATACCTGGAAGCCGAGAATGATGCCGACCGAAATGACGATCGCGAGAATGAGATTGCGTTGATCTGTCATCGTTGCTGACCGATCGGCTCCAGACTTGCTGCGGGCGGGCTGTCGGCGCACCGGCAACCGCGCCTCGGCGCTGTGGCAGGGACCGGGTCGTAGCCGGAGCCGCCCCATGGATGGCAGGAAGCGAGGCGCCGCAGCGCCAGCATTCCGCCGGTGATCGCACCGTGCCGGGCAAGCGCCTCGAGCGCGTAGAGCGAGCAGCTCGGCGCAAAGCGGCAGCCTCGTGGCAGGACCGGTGCGAGAAGATAGCGATAGGCGAGAACCAGGAGCCGGAGGGCCGTTACCGCGATGCGGTCGACGGCCCGCGCGAAGCCTGGCCACCACCCGACCGGGTGCTGCGCGCCAATTCCGTCAGGGCGGCCGTCAGATCGGCTTCCAGTCGGCCGTACGTGCATGTCAGCACCGGTGTCCGGGCGACCAGGACATAGTCGAACCCCGGACGTGCCAGCTCCGGCATGACCGCACGGGCCAGCGCCCGCAGGCGCCGCTTGGCGCGGTTGCGCTGGACGGCGCCACCGACCTTGCGCGAGGCCGTGAAGCCGATCCGCCAGCCATCCGGCGGCAGGTCGCCTTCGGGCAGCTCAGGGGGCGCCGGCGCCACCTGGACGACGAAAGCCGGGCGCACGGCCTTGCGACCTCGCGCCACCCTGAGGAAGTCCCGACGTTTTTGCAGCCGACGGAGCAGGCGATCACCGGAACCGGCGGTCTGGCTCAGGCACTCAGCCGCTTGCGGCCCTTGGCCCGGCGGTCGCGAATCACACGCCGGCCGCCCACAGTGGCCATCCGCGCCCGAAAGCCGTGGCGCCTTTTGCGCACGAGCCGGCTCGGCTGGTACGTTCTTTTCACGGTCAAATCCTCGTTATTCGGCAAAAAGACAGGACATGCCGGCCAGCGAACGCCGACCGCGGCGCACACATAGGGTGAGCCGGGGAGCAAGTCAAACGACGCGGAATGCAGGAACGCGCCGGCACCCGCTCGGGCCGCCGGAATGCTGCCCGACATTGAGGCCCAAGGCGACTGCCGGTATGACTGATGCCCCAACGACACGGTCCATCGAGGCTCCTTGAACCGTCGCCGCCCCTGCCGTGGCACCCCATGGCGCTCTTGCCCCGCCCGCCCGCTGCCCCGCGGCCGCCGGGTGGCGCACACGCCATGAGGCCGCCGGCGGATCGCCCGCCCTGGGGCCGGAGCCTCTCGGCACGACTGCTGCTCCTGACGGTCGGCTTCCTGCTGCTCGGCGAAATCCTGATCTTCGTGCCGTCCATCGCCCGCTACCGGCATGTCTATCTCGAGGAGCGCATCGCCGCGGCACATCTTGCGACCATCGGCGTCACCGCGCGCGGCGAGCCGCCCTCCCTGGCGCTCGCCGATGCCCTGCTCAGCCATGCCGGCGTGCTCTCGATCACGATCGAGCGCGAACGGCCCGTCCTGATGCTTGGCATGCTGCCGCCGGTCGAGCGGACGATCGACATCACCGACCGCGGCTGGGTCGAGCTCATCCTCGAGGCCTTCTCGACGCTGCTGCACGGCGGCCAGCGCGTGATCCGCGTCGTCGGACCGTCACCCATGGCCTACGGCACCACGGTCGACATCACCCTGACCGAGGCCGTGCTCCACGCCGAGATGTTCGAGTATGCCCGGCGCATCATCCTTCTCTCCTTCGCGCTCTCCCTGATCGTCGGGCTCCTCCTGCTCGCCAGCCTCCGCAAGCTCATCGTCCGCCCACTGGCCCGGATCACCGCGAAGATCGCCCGCTTCCGCCAGCGGCCCGAGGATTCATCGCTCGACGCGCCGTCGCTGCGGCGCAGCGACGAGATCGGCATCGTCGACCGCGAGGTCGACGCGATGACCCACGACCTCCGCCAGGCCTTGGCCCAGAAGACGCGGCTCGCCGCCCTCGGCGAGGCGGTCGGCAAGCTGCACCACGACCTGCGCAACATCCTGGCCACGGCCGTGCTGATCTCCGACCGCCTAGAGACCAGCGCCGACCCGAAGGTTCGGGCGGTCACCCCGCGCCTCCTGCAAACCCTCGAGCGAGCTATCCGGTTGTGCCAGGAAACCCTTGATTTCGCACGCAGCCGGCCGCCCAGGCCGAGCACCCTGCCGGTGGCGCTGCGCGCCCTGGTCGACGAGGTGACGACGCTCCTCCCCTTGCCCGAGGCGCCGACGACCATCGTCAACGACATCGCCCCGAACGCCAGGCTCATGGCCGACCCGGACCAGCTCCATCGGCTCTTCCTCAACCTCGCGAAGAACGCCCTGGAAGCTATGCCAGAGGGCGGCACGCTGACCTTCCGGAACCGCCGGTCAGGCAACCGGTTGCTGGTCGAGGTCGAGGATACCGGACATGGCATGCCGCAATCCGTGCAGGAGCATCTCTTCGAGCCCTTCACCAGCTCCGGCTCGGCGAACGGCGCGGGACTGGGCCTCGCCATCTGTCGCGAGATCGCCCGGGCGCATGGCGGCGATCTGAAGGTGCGGAAAAGCGACGGTTCGGGTACGATCATGGTCCTGACGCTGCCCGCGATGGCCGGCAGCGTCGGCAGTTGAGGGGGAAAGCGTCGATGCGTCCGGTTCCGGGACTGGCCTTGGGGCTGCTGGTGGTGGCGGGCTGCGCCGGCATGAATTCGCTGGCCGGCCGCGAGGGCCTCGTCGTGCCGGTCCGCAACTACTACGCCGACAACGCCACCGAGGAAGGCGGCATCTGCCCGACCCCGATCATCCGATCGATCACCAATACCGAGGTTCTCGAGGAGACCGACGAGCGCCTCGTCCTGCGTTTGCGCTACGCCTACCAGGACCGCTCGAACACCGTCGAGGTCGATGCGCTCGGCTTCATCATGCCGACCGGCTGCACCGGCTTCGCGACCCGCACCTTCACGATCTCGGTCGGCCCCGAGGGTGGCCCGGCCGAGGTGCTCGAAATGTCCGGCCCGCGCCGCAACATCACGAAGAACTTCGGCGTGGGCGGCCGCACCCCCTGAGGCCGGCCCGGCTCAGCCCCCCTTGAACGCCCGCTCCTTCACCCGCGTCAGGCTGTCGGTGAAATAGGAGAGCACCGTGCGCTCACCGATGCGGACCTCGACGTCGACCGCCATGCCGGGCAGCACCGGCAGGCTGCCGTCCGGCGCCAGCTGGTCCTGCTCGGTGGTGATGCGCACCGCGAAACTCGGCGGCTCGCCCGGGGTCTCGGCGGCGATCGCGTCGGCGCTGATCTGCTCGACCGTCCCCTCGATGGCGCCGAACCGCGCGAACTCGTAAGCCCGGATCTTGATGGTGGCCGGCATGCCGACCGCGATGCGGCCGATATCCGCGTTCTCGACCAGCGCATTGACGACGATGCCGTCGCCGGTCGGCACCAGCTTCAGGATGGTGTCGTTGGCCGCCACCGACTGTCCGACGACGGCCGGCTTGAGCTCCTGGATGATGCCGTCGACCGGTGCCGTCACCACCAGCTCGTCGAGCATGGCGGATTTCGCCCCGAGCTGCTCGGTCAGCCGGTCCCGTTCGGCCATGGCCTCGGCCAGGCTCTCGAGCAGATGGCGGTGCCAGTCCTTGTCGAAGCTGGCGAGCCGGCTCCGGCTCTCCGCCAGGGCGGCCCGCGCCGACACCACCGCCGCCTCGGCCTTGACCTGTTCCGCCCGGCTGTCCGCCAGCTGCCGCTCGACATCCATCATCTTCAGGCGCGGATAGAGCCCGCGCTCGGCGAGCTCGCGGACGGCCCGGAACTGCTCGTCCAGCAGCCTGCTGCCGAGCTCGAGCCGCGCCACTTCCGCCTCCGCACCGCGCAACGCCGACTGATGGCCCTCGACGTTCCGCTCGAGCGCCTCGCGATCCCCGTCGCGCGCTGCCCGCCGCGCCGCCAAGAGCACCCGGGCCTGCTCGGCAAGGTCGGGCCGCGCCGTCTCGCCGCCTTCCGGGACGGCGAGGTCGGTGCCGTCGATCTCCGCCTGAAGCCGCCTGATCTCCGCCGACCGGACATGCCAGCGGCCGAGCAGCTCGGCATGCTCCTTGGCATCGATCTCCGGCGCGAAGGTCAAAAGCACGCTGCCCGCCTCGACCCGATCGCCCTCGGCCACCTCCAGCGTCGCCAGCCGGCCGCCATGCGGATGATTGATGAGCTTGACCCGCGCCACCGGCTCGACCCGGCCGGATGCCCGGACCACCTCGTCGATCCGCGCCCAGGCCGTCCAGGCGACCCCTGCGGTGAGCAGGAGGGCGACGCTGCCGATCAGGAGGCCCGCCACCGGCGAGCGCCGCTGCTCGAGAAATGCCCGGATGTCGTCGGGCAGGAGATCCCCATCCTCGTCGATGGCGGCGGCAGGCCGCATCGGGACGTTCGCGATCTCGCCCATCAACCGGTCCTCCTCATGCCCGGGCCGCATCATGCGCCACCGGCTGCCGCGCCCGCCGGGCCACCTCGGCGGGCGTGCCGGCCATTACGAGCCGGCCCGCCTCGAGCAGGATCGCCCGGTCGCACATCTCGATGACCGACAGCCGGTGGGTGATCATGACGATCGTGCGGCCGCTGCCGGCGCGGCGCAGGTTGCGCAGGAGATAGGCCTCGCTGGCGAGGTCGAGAGCGCTCGTCGCCTCGTCGAGGACCAGGATGCGCGGGTTGCGCACCAGGGCGCGGGCGACGCAGAGGAGCTGGCGCTGGCCGAGCGACAGGCCGTTGCCGCGCTCGCCGAGCTGGGTGTCGTAGCCATCGGGCAGGCGCTGGATGGCGTCGTGGATGCCGACGAACTTGGCCGCGGCGATGATCCGGTTGAGCGAACGGTCGACCGAGGCGATGCCGATATTCTCGGCGATGGTCCCGGCGAAGAGCTGGATCTCCTGCGGCACGACGCCGAGCTGGGCGCGAAAGGCCGCATGCTCGAGCCGGGCGATGTCGACGTCGTCGACCAGCACGCGACCCGATTGCGGCCGCTCGAGGCCGATCAGGAGCTTGGCCAGCGTGCTCTTGCCGGAGCCGGGCGGCCCGACCACGGCGAGCATGCAGCCCGGCTCGATCTCGAGGTCGAGCCCGTCGAGCGCCGGCGATTTCGCGGCGTCATAACCGAAGCGGACATCCTCCATGCGAAACCGCCCGCGCATCGGGTTGGGCAGCGGCAGGCTGGTGCCCGTGTCCTCGGCCGGCTCGCGCATCAGGTCGCCGAGCCTCGCCATCGCGTCCCGCGCCTGCTGCAGCTGGTGCCAGGCGAAGAAGATCTGGCGCATCGGCGCCAGCGCCCGGGCGGAGAGGATGCTGCAGGCGACCAGCGCACCGATGCTCATCTCGCCCGAGACGATCATCCTGGCCCCGAGATAGACGATCAGCAGGCTCACCAGATGCTGGAAGACCTGGCCCGTCGCCGCCACGCCATTGGCGAGGCGGCTCGCCCGGAACCCGGCCCAGGCGCTCTCCACCTGCCGGTCCTCGAAACGGCGCTGCATCTCGGGCTCGAGGCCGAGCGCCTTCACGGTCAGGGCCTGGGCGACGGTCTCGGCGAGTCCCGTCGACTTCTTCGCGGTGGCGCGGAAGTTCGCCCGGACGAGCCGGCTCTGGCGAACCTGCGCCAGCGCCGAAAGGCCTAAGAAGAGCGGCAGCGCCAGCAGGGTCACCCAGCCGAGCAGCGGGCTGAAGATGAAGATGGCGGCGATGAAGAGCCCGACGAAGGCGAAATCGACCAGCAGCAAGGGCAGGTTGCCGGAGAGGAAGGTGCGCAGCTGGTCGAGCTGCCGCAGCCGCTCCATGAGCTGGCCGCTCGGCATCGCCTCGAAGACGCGATACGGCAGCCGCAGCAAATGGTGGACCACCTCGCTGCTCAGGGCGAGGTCGAGCTTCGCCCCGGTGTGGCTGACGACATAGCCGCGCAGGGCACGCAGCACGAGCTCGAAGCCGAAGAGCGACATCATGCCAAGCGCCAGGACATCGAGCGTGCCGATGGAGCCCTGGCCGATGACCTTGTTGTAGACGGTCATCATGAAGAGCGGCATGGCGAGGGCCAGGAGATTGATGCAGACCGAGGCGATGCCGACCTCGAGGAAGACCGGCCGCAGGCGCTGCCAGACGGCCTGGCGCCAGAGGGCCCGGCCATCGGCCCCGACGGCACGGCGGACGCGCGGGACCAGGAGGCGAGCCCCCCTGGCCTGCAGCTCGCCGGCACTGGCCGGCCGGGTGGTGCCGGTGAGCGGGTCGACCAGCAGGAGCCGGGTCTTGATCCGCGCCCGGATCAGCCAGGACCGCGCACCGTCCTCGTCGACCAGCAGGAAGGGAGCACGCAGCGTCTCGAGGCGCAGGCGGGTGGCGGGCAGGACCTTGATGTCCAGCCCCTGCCGGTCGCCGAGCCGGACGAGCGAGGCGAGGTCCGCCCGGCGGTCACCGCCGGCGACGCTCTGCAGCTCGGCCTCGGGCAGCGGCCGGTCGAGCTGGGCGCACAACCGGGCGAAGCTCGCGACCAGCGTGCCCGGCGATGCCAGTTCGGGCGTTCGCTCGGCAAAACCGGATCTCAATCTCGACAAGGGCTCGACCTCGGCTGTTCATGCCACGGATCGAGCTAACGTATATTGCGATATACCGTCGCTAGCAACAACCAATAGTTGAATTACCGCCGACCTTGCGCGGTCAGTCCAGCGCGTATGCCAGGAACTTCAGATAGGCCGTCTCCGGCAGGGCCGGGTGAATCGGGTGGTCGGGCGCCGCACCCGCGGTATGCAGGAGCCTCGCACCCCGTCCGGCCGCCTTGATACCGGCGAAAACCTCCGTGGCGAAGGCCTCGGGCGACACGTTGTGCGAGCAGCAGGCGATGCAGAAGAAGCCGGCCTCGCCGACCAGACCGGCCGCATCGCGGGCGAGCTTGCGATAGCCGCGCAGGCCCACCGGCAGGTCCTTCTTCGCCCGGACGAAGGCCGGCGGATCGGCGATCACGAGCTCGAAGCGCGCCTTCTCGGCCGCCAGCGCATCGATCGCGGCGAAGACGTCGCCAGTCCGCGTCTCGAACCGCTCCGCCACGCCCTGCGCCCTTGCACTCTCGCTGGCGAGGGCGAGCGCACTTCCCGACCGGTCGACGGAAAGCGCCGACTTGGCCCCGCCGGCGAGTGCGGTCAGGGCGAAGCCGCCCGAATAGCTGTAGAGATCGAGCACCTTGGCATCCCGGGCGAGCCGGCCGGCAAAGGCACGGTTCAGCGACTGGTCGTAGAACCAGCCCGTCTTCTGCGCGTCACCCGGGGCGACGGCGAAGGCGAGGCCGTTCTCCTCGACCGCCACGCGTTCCGGCACGGTGCCGCGCAGCACCTGATCCTCGCCGGCAATCCCCTCCAGGGCCCGGCCCGAGGTGTCGTTGCGGGCGAGAATCACCTTCGGCCGCAGCACCTCGTCGAGGGCCTGGACCAGGGGCTCGACCAAAGCCTGCATGCCGGCCGTGTTGAGTTGGACGACCACGAGATCGCCGTAGCGGTCCACCACGAGCCCGGGCAGCCCGTCGCCCTCGGCATGCACCAGCCGATAGTGCGGGGTCGCGTAGAGCTGCTCGCGCACGGCCAGGGCCCGGGCGATCCGGCGCTTGAGAAACTTCGCGTCGACCACCGCGTCCTTGTTGCGGCTCATCACGCGCGCCGCGATCAGCGAGTGCGGGTTGAACTGCGCCACGCCGACGATCTTACCGGACGGCGCCATCAGCCGGACAAGGCTGCCAGGGGCGAGCGCCTTGGCGTCGCTGTCCATCCGAAGCTCGTTGGAATAGAGCCACGGCGTGCCAGTGTTGATCCGGCGGTCACGTCCGCCTTGAATCTTGATCGTCGGATAGGAGGTCATTTTGCGTTCCCGGGTTGGCCAGCCTACATGCCCGAGCCGGTCATGAGCGGCAAGGGCAGGATGGCCGGCAGACCGGGTCCGCCAACACCAGGGGAGGCATCCATGCACATCCGCGGCATCCTCGCGCTGTCGGTTCTGACTTTCGGCACCGCCCATGCGGAAGTGCCGCAGCAGCCGGAATCGACCGTCAGCGTCACCGAGCGCACGGCCGTCACCAGCTCCAGCTTCATGGTGAGCGCCGCCCATCCCGAAGCCGCGGCAGTCGGCCGCGCCGTCCTCGCCGACGGCGGCAACGCGATCGACGCCATGGTGGCCGTGCAGTTCATGCTGAACCTGGTCGAGCCGCAGTCGTCCGGCATCGGCGGCGGCAGCTTCCTGCTCTACTGGGACGCCGCCGAGGACCGCTTGTGGACCTTCGACGGCAGGGAGAAGGCGCCGGCGGCGGCCGGCCCCGACCTCTTCCTCGATCCGGCCACCGGCGAGCCCCTGTCGTTCTGGGACGCCGTCGTCGGCGGGCGGTCGGTCGGCGTGCCGGGCACGCTGAAACTCCTGGAGACGGTCCACGAGCGCTTCGGCAGCCGGCCATGGGCCGAGCTCCTTGAACCGACCATCGATCTGGCGGAAGCCGGGTTCACGGTGTCGCCGCGCCTTGCCGGGGCGATCGCCGAGGCCATCGAGGACGATCTCGGCCGCTTCGCGGCGACACGCGACTATTTCCTCGATGCCGAGGGTGCCGCGCTCGCCGCCGGCACGACCCTCGCCAACCCGGCCTTCGCCGAGACGCTTCGCCAGATCGCGGCCGAGGGCAGTGCGCCCTTCTACACGGGCGACCTCGCTGCCGAGATCGTCGCCACGGTGACGGGTGCCGAGGGCAATCCGGGCCAGATGAGCCTCGACGACCTCGCTGCCTACGAGGTCCTGACCCGCGACCCCGTCTGCATGGAATATCGCCGGAACACCGTCTGCGGCATGGGGCCGCCCTCCTCGGGCGGGCTCACCGTGGGCCAGATCCTCGGCCTGCTGGAGCATGTCGACATGCAGGGCCTCGGCAATTCGCCGACCGCCGTGCATTTCTTCCTCGAAGCCTCGAGGCTCGCCTTCGCCGACCGCGCCCTCTACATGGCCGACGCCGACTTCGTGCCGATGCCGACCGAGGGCCTGCTCGATTCCACCTATCTCATGCTGCGCGCCCAAGCGCTCGACCCCGAGGCCAGCATCGGCAAGGCCAGGGCCGGCAACCCGCCCTGGCGCGACGCCCGGGTCCTGGCCCCGCAAAGCCAGCCGGAGCCCGGTGGCACGACCCATGTCTCGATCGTCGACGCCGCCGGCAATGCCGTCTCCTTCACCAGCTCGATCGAGACCGGCTTCGGCAGCCGGCTGATGGTGGGCGGCTTCCTGCTCAACAACGAACTCACCGATTTCTCCTTCCGCCCGATGGCCGGCGACCGCCCCGTCGCCAACCGGGTCGAGCCAGGCAAGCGGCCGCGCAGCTCCATGGCGCCGACCATCGTCTTCGATGCAGACGGGGAACTCCGCCTCGTCGTCGGCTCGCCCGGCGGGGCGCGGATCATCGACTACGTGGCCCAGACCCTGGTCGCCGTGCTCGACTGGGGAATGGACATCCAGTCGGCGATCGACCTCGGCCACTTCACCAACCTGAACGGTGACACGACGCTGGAGGCGGCGACCGACGCCGAGACGATCGCCGGCGCCCTCGAGGCGCTGGGCCACAAGGTCAACATCGCCGACCAGAACAGCGGGCTGCACGGCATCGAGGCTGTGCCCGAAGGCTGGCGTGGCGGCGCCGACCCGCGCCGGGAGGGCGTCGTGCTCGGCGATTGATCGACCGCCCCGCACGCCGCAATTGGTGAGCGATCAAACGCCGCAGCGGGCGATCGCCACCTTCCCCCGCGACCTGCCGGTGTTATCTCCGGATCCAGCCCACGAGGCGGCCACCCGAGAGGACCGGAATGGGTCAGAGGATCGCCTTCGATCGACCGCTCGGCACGCTCGACGAGCTCGAGCACGAGCTGCGCACGCCGCTGACCTCGATCCTCTCGATCAGCGAGCTGCTCCGCGACCATCCCGACATGAGCGAAAGCGAGCGTCGCCGCTTCGTCGATGCCATGCTCGACGAGGGCGAGCGCCTCGCCGCCCTGATCGAGCACCTCCTGGCCAGCGGCCGCCTGGACGCGGCGGTGCTCAGTCGCGATGCGCCTCGGCCGACGCCAGGGCGCCCCCCAGCCTGAGCGGCTCGATGCGCGTGGCGAGGCCGGTCTTGGCGTCGGTCTCGACGAGGACGGCGCATAGTGTCGCAGCACCATCGGCCGGCTGCAGGCGCGGGCCCGGCACGCTGGAGCGCCAGCGCTGCAGCGAGATCCCCTTGTCCATGCCGATCACGCTGTCGTAGTCGCCGGTCATGCCGACATCGCTGATATAGGCGGTGCCGCCGGCGAGGACCCGGTGGTCGGCGGTCGGCACGTGGGTGTGGGTGCCGGCGACCAGCGTCACCCGGCCATCGAGGAAGTGGCCGAGTGCGGTCTTCTCGCTCGTCGCCTCGGCGTGGATGTCGACGATGATGGCATCGGCATTGCCGCCGAGGAACCAGGAGGCCAGTGCCTCCTCGAGATGCCGGAAAGGGTCGCCGTAGAGGCCCATGAAGAGGCGGCCCAGGACCTGCAGCACCACCACCTTGCGGCCGCGCGCGGTGCGGAACTGGGCGATCCCCTGCCCCGGCGTGCCGGGCTGCATGTTGAGCGGGCGGACGATGCGCGGCTCGTTGCCGATATGCCCGATGAGATCACGCTGGTCCCAGGCGTGATTGCCGAGGGTGAGGACGTCCGCGCCGGCCGCCATGAGCTCGTCACCGATCGCCGGCGTCAGGCCGAACCCGCCAGCCGCGTTCTCCGCATTGACGACGACCATGTCGAGGGCGAGCCGCTCCCGCAGGCCGGCGAGCTCGGCCTTGACCACGGCCCGGCCAGCCCGGCCGACGACGTCACCGACATAGAGAATGCGCAAGATTCGAGTTCCAGTTTCGCTACGATTCAATCGAAATGACGGACCCCGGCCTCCGTCACGATGGTCCGCAACCGCCGGTCGGTCGCCAGCGCCGGCAGGAGCGGCAGCTCCTGCTCGGCAAACGCCAGCCCGATCGCCTCGACCCCGTCACCCAGGGCCGCCAGGGTCCGGTCGTAATAGCCGCCGCCATAGCCCAGCCGATGACCCTGCCGATCAAAGGCCACGAGCGGCACAACGACGATGGTCGGCACGCAGACCGGTGCTTCCGCGAGGGGCTCGAGGACCCGCATCGGCCCTTCGAGCAGGCCATCGCCCGGCCGGTAGCGGTGGAAGACGAGGGGCGTGCCGCGACCCGTCATTCGGGGCAGGCAGGTGGCGATGCCGAGTGCCGCCAGGGAGCGGAAGAGCGGTCGACAGTCGATCTCGCGGCCGAGGGGCCAGAAGGCCGCGACGATGCTCGTGGGCTCGAGCGGCAGGAGCGCCACGAGACGGACCAGCGCCTGCTGGCTGGCAGCACCGCGGAAATCGTCGGCGAGCCCGTCCAGCCTGCCCTGCACCGTCCGCCGGAGGCGCCGCTTCTCGGCCAGGACAGCGTCGGCCGTTTCCGGTCGCGGCTCTGACCGGCTGCTCATCAGCAGCCAGCGGCGTCGGATTGGCGCTCGGGCGGACGATCGTCGAAGGGAGAAGCGGAGCCACCCTGGCCGTTGACATCGACTATGTCCCTGGGGCCTGACGAGCAGGTGGGCGCCGTAATACCCGGACCAGGGCCCGGACAGAGACAGCTCCCGTAGGAACACATTAGGCCCAGAGCGTGATGAAGACGCTGACGCACCGGGTAGCTCCAAGCCGTAGTTAGGTGGTCTCGACCGCCGCCGCAAGCTGCTCCAGTCGATCTGCGAGACGTTCGATCAACGCTGCCGTGGCACCGTCGTCCGCTGCCTCGGCGCGACTGACGCCGCCCTGCAGCCGCTTGATCTCGGAGAGGGCATCGTCGAGCTCGTCGGCGATGAGCAGGCTGGTCAGGACGAGGAGGCGGGCATCGCCGATTTGGCCGTGCGCGGCCGCCTGCTCGCGAACCCGCGCATCGACATAGGCAGCGAGCCGCTTGAGCCGCAGCTCCTCGCCCTCGCCGCATTGAACGCCGTAGGTGCGGCCGTGAATGAGGATGTCGAGCCCTGGCATCGCTATGCGCCGCCCCCCCTGGACATGCCGTGCAACTCCGCCTCAACCCTCGACAAGCGAATCGAGTTCCGAGATCGCGGCATCGAGGCGGCCGCCCATCGCCGTCATCGAGCCCTTCAGGCGCGCATGGCGGGCCTCGGCATTGGCGAGCCGCTCGCGCAGCGCCGAGCACTCGTCGCGCAACCCCTCGACCTCGCCGGCCAGCGCGGCATCGGTCGCGGGCGCCTGCTCCCGCCGCGCCGCGATCGCCTGCTCGAGCCGGGCAAGTGCCGCCTCGAGTCGAGCTTGAGCCTCATCGATGGAAGACATGACGTCGTATTCACGCGGTTGACACTGAATGGTTGCCGCTCGATGACATAGCCACCCGCGCCCGTCAACCAGACCGGGTGGTCAGCTGACGGCAGCCGGCCAAAATGGCCGTTGATTTTTCGGGCGGTTCGGCCAGTGTCCGCGACGTCGATGAAGGCCCCGGCCTAGCGGGAGGCGTTTGTGCCGGGGCCATTCGGAAAAACGGCGCGCCATCTGGCTTTCGCGCAGCGAGTTGAGGAACGATGACCGAGCGGGCTGTCACCCATGCGAACCTCGCCAACGCCATCCGGGCGCTGTCCATGGATGCCGTCGAGCGGGCGAAGTCCGGCCATCCGGGCATGCCCATGGGCATGGCGGACGTCGCCACCGTCCTCTTCACCCGCCACCTCCGCTTCTCGGCGGCGCACCCGGCCTGGCCGGATCGCGACCGTTTCGTGCTCTCGGCCGGCCACGGCTCGATGCTGCTCTATGCCCTGCTCCATCTGACCGGGCATGCCGACATGACGATCGACGAGCTGAAGCGCTTTCGCCAGCTCGGCTCGAAGACTGCCGGACATCCGGAATACGGGCACGCGGCCGGGATCGAGACGACGACCGGGCCGCTCGGCCAGGGCCTGGCCACCGCCGTCGGTATGGCCATGGCGGAACGGCTGCTCGCCGTGCGCTACGGCGAGGGCCTCGTCGACCACCGGACCTATGTCATCGCCAGCGACGGCGACCTCATGGAAGGCGTCAGCCACGAGGCCATTTCGCTCGCCGGCCATCTCGGGCTCGGCAAGCTGATCGTGCTTTTCGACGATAACGGCATCTCCATCGACGGGCCGACGACCCTCTCCTGCTCCGACGACCAGCTGGCACGCTTCGCCGCCAGCGGCTGGCACACCATCGCCATCGACGGCCACGACCCGGCGGCGATCGACAGTGCCATCGACGCGGCGAAGGCGGACGGCCGGCCGAGCCTGATCGCCTGCCGCACGACCATCGGCCTCGGTGCACCCACCAAGGCCGGCAAGTCCTCGAGCCACGGCTCGCCGCTCGGCGCCGCCGAGATCGAGGGTGCCCGCAAGGCGCTCGGCTGGGACCACCCGCCCTTCGTCGTGCCGGAGCCCATCCGCGCCGCCTGGCTCGAGGCCGGCAAGCGCGGTGAGGGCGAGCGCCACGCCTGGGAAGCGCGGCTCGAGGCTGCTTCGGCAGATGTCCGGGCCCACTTCCTCCGCACCCTGGAAGGTCACTTGCCGGAGGGGCTGAAGGCCGCCGTCGCGGCCATGAAGAGCCGGCTCTTCGCCGAGCGGCCCGAGCTCGCCACCCGCAAGTCGAGCCAGAACGCGCTGGCCCTGCTGACCGAGCAGGTGCCGGAGATGATCGGCGGCTCGGCCGACCTCACCGGCTCGAACAATACCGACACCAAGAGCACGCCACCGCTCGATCCCGCCACGTTCCAGGGCCGCCACATCCACTACGGCATCCGCGAGCACGGCATGGTGGCCGCCATGAACGGCATGGCGCTGCATCGCGGCATCATTCCCTATGGCGGCACGTTCCTCATCTTCACCGACTACGCCCGGCCGGCGATCCGCCTCGCGGCGCTGATGCAGCAGCGGGTTGTAGTCGTCGCGACGCACGATTCCATCGGCCTCGGCGAGGACGGCCCGACCCACCAGCCGATCGAGCAGCTCGCCTCGCTCAGGGCCATCCCGAACCTCCTGGTCTTCCGCCCGGCCGACGCGATCGAGGTGCTGGAGTGCTGGCATGCGGCGCTGGAGCACGGGACCGGCCCCTCGGTAATCGCCCTGACGCGGCAGAACCTGCCGACACTCAGGGCCACGGACGAGCCCGAGAACCTCTCGGCTCGGGGCGCCTACGTGCTGGCCGAGGCCGAGGGCCCGCGCGCCGCCACGATCATCGCAACCGGCTCCGAGGTCGGCATCGCCATGGCGGCGCGGGCCGAGCTGGCAGCGGGCGGAATTTCGGTCGCCGTCGTCTCGATGCCGTGCATGGAGCTCTTCGAGCTGCAGGGCGACGGCTATCGCGCCGCCGTGCTCGGCGAGGCGCCGAGAATTGCCGTCGAGGCCGCTTCACCTTTCGGCTGGACGCGCTACGTGCAGAGCGAGGATCGGGTCGTCGGCATGACCAGCTTCGGCGCCAGTGCCCCGATCGACGACCTCTACGCCCATTTCGGCATCACGGCGGCCGCGGTCGCGGAACGGGTGCGATCGGTCGCCTGAACTGGCTGCATGACCCCTGAACTGGCTGCATGACCAAGGAGAACGACTCATGACTGTCCGCGTCGCAATCAACGGCTTCGGCCGTATCGGTCGCAACATCCTGCGCGCCATCGGCGAGAACGGTCGTTCCGACGTTCAGGTCGTGGCAATCAACGATCTGGCCCCGCCCGCCACCAACGCCCACCTCCTGCGCTACGACAGCGTCCACGGCCGCTATCCGGGCAAGGTGACCCTCGAGGGCGACGTGCTCGACGTCGGCACCGGCCCGATCAAGGTCTTCGCCGAGCGCGACATGAAGAAGCTGCCCTGGGGCGACGTCGGCTGCGACATCGTGCTCGAATGCACGGGCATCTTCA
>JAUIID010000011.1 GCA_030431615.1 Alphaproteobacteria bacterium | reverse complement strand
GATGCGGGCCTTCGGCGAGGGCTTCGTCACCTGGAAGCCGCCGATCGACGTGAAATCCGTGGCCCGCATCCAGGGCAAGCTGCCCAATGGCAGCACCGAGATCGTGCTCAACTTCATCACGCCGCACCAGAAGTGGGGCATCCACTCGACCTATACCGACAACCTCCTGATGCTGACGCTGAGCCGCGGCGGGCCGATCGTCTGGCTCAGCGAGGACGACGCCAAGCGGGCCGGGATCGTCGATAACGACTGGGTCGAGGTCTACAACGCCAACGGTGCGCTCACCGCCCGTGCCGTGGTCTCGCAGCGGGTCAATCCCGGCATGATGCTGATGTACCATGCCCAGGAAAAGATGGTGAACACGCCGGGTGCCGAGACCACGAAGAAGCGCGGCGGCATCCACAACTCGGTGACCCGGGCCATCCTCAAGCCGACCCACATGATCGGCGGCTACGCCCAGCTCTCCTACGGCTTCAACTACTACGGCACGGTCGGCTCGAACCGCGACGAGTTCGTGATCTGCCGCAAGATGCAGAACGTCGACTGGCTCGAGGGGCCGCTGAACCGTCCCGCCCTCGAGAAAACGTCGCAACCCGCCGGTGTGGAGGCCGCAGAATGAAGATCCGCGCACAGATCGCGATGGTGCTCAACCTCGACAAGTGCATCGGCTGCCACACCTGCTCGGTGACCTGCAAGCAGGTGTGGACCAATCGCGAGGGCATGGAATACGCCTGGTTCAACAATGTCGAGACCAAGCCGGGCATCGGTTATCCCAAGGAATGGGAGAACCAGAAGAAATGGAACGGCGGCTGGGTCCGCAAGTCGAACGGCAAGATCGAGCCGAGGATCGGCGGCAAGTGGCGGGTGCTGGCGAAGATCTTCGCCAATCCGGACCTGCCCGAGATCGACGACTACTACGAGCCCTTCACCTTCGACTACGACCACCTGCAGAGCGCACCGGAGCTCGAGGCGACGCCGACGGCCCGCCCCCGCTCGCTCATCACGGGCGAGCGGATGGAGAAGATCGAGTGGGGGCCGAACTGGGAGGAGATCCTGGGCGGCGAGTTCGCCAAGCGGTCGAAGGACGTCAATTTCGAGGGCGTGCAGAAGGAGATCTACGGCGCCTTCGAGAACACCTTCATGATGTACCTGCCCCGCCTCTGCGAGCACTGCCTCAACCCGACCTGCGTCGCCGCCTGCCCGTCTGGCGCCATCTACAAGCGGGAGGAGGACGGCATCGTCCTGATCGACCAGGAGCGCTGCCGCGGCTGGCGGATGTGCGTCTCGGGCTGCCCCTACAAGAAGATCTATTACAACTGGGCGTCCGGCAAATCCGAGAAGTGCATCTTCTGCTACCCGCGCATCGAGGCCGGTCAGCCGACCGTCTGCTCGGAAACCTGCGTCGGCCGCATCCGCTACCTCGGCGTCGTCCTCTATGACGCCGACGGCATCGAGGCGGCGGCGGCCACCGCCAACGAGCAGGACCTCTACGAGGCGCAGCTCAAGCTCTTCAAGGACCCCAACGATCCGGAGGTGATCGCCCAGGCCCGCGCCGACGGCGTGCCCGAGGCCTGGCTCGAGGGTGCCCGCCGCTCGCCCATCTGGAAGATGGCGATGGACTGGAAGATCGCCTTCCCGCTGCATCCGGAATACCGGACCATGCCGATGGTCTGGTACGTGC
Organism: Alphaproteobacteria bacterium; assembly: GCA_030431615.1. Classification (GTDB taxonomy): domain Bacteria; phylum Pseudomonadota; class Alphaproteobacteria; order Geminicoccales; family Geminicoccaceae; genus SLRI01. Next base: position 46,290 of record JAUIID010000011.1, on the reverse strand, counting down.
CGCCGCTCTCGCCGATCCAGGCGGCCGCCGAGGCCGGCCAGATGGGCGTCGACGGCGACATGCCGGACGTCCGCTCGCTGCGCATCCCGCTCAAGTACCTCGCCAACCTGCTCACCGCCGGCAAGGAGGAGCCGGTAGCACTCGGCCTCGAGCGGATGCTGGCAATGCGCGCCTACATGCGGGCGAAGACGGTGGACGGCGTGATCGACGAGGCGATCGCCGAGCGCGTCGGGATGAAGGGCCAGGACATCGAGGAGATGTACGAGCTGATGGCGATCGCCAATTACGAGGACCGCTTCGTCATTCCGACCTCGCACCGCGAAACGGGGCTCGATCCCTACGAGCTGCGCGGCAGTTGCGGCTTCACCTTCGGCAATTCCTGCTCGGGCGGGACCAGCGACGCGACGCTCTTCTTCGGGGCACCCGGCAAGAAGAAGCCGAAGACGCCGATGGAGGTCTCGTGATGGCCGCCAGCGGAAACCGCACCTACAAGGCGCTCTCGGCCCTTCTCACCTATCCGACGGCGGAGCTGCAAGCCGCCTGTGGCGAGATCCAGGCGGTCCTCCACCAGGAGCGGCTGGTGCCGGCACACGCCCTGCCCGCCCTCGACCGGCTGATCGCCGAGCTCGCCTCGCTCGATCTCTACGAGATCCAGGAGCGCTACACGGTGCTCTTCGACCGGTCGCGCTCGCTCTCGCTCCATCTTTTCGAGCATGTCCACGGCGAGAGCCGCGACCGCGGCCAGGCGATGGTCGACCTTGCCGCCCACTACGAGCGGCACGGCTACTGGATCCGGGCGAACGAGCTGCCGGACTTCCTGCCGCTCTTCCTCGAGTTCCTGGCGCTCCTGCCGCGCGACGAGGCGCACGGGCTCTTGCAGCAGCCGCTGCCGATCCTCGAAGCCCTGGAGGAGCGGCTGCGGCGCCGCGGCTCGACCTATGTCGCGGTCTTCGTGGCGCTCCTGGCGCTCGCCGGCAGCAAGGCCGCATCGGTGCCGCTGGCGACCACCGCCGATGACGACCCTGACGACCTCGAGGCGCTCGACGCCGACTGGGAGGAGGCGGCCGTCAGCTTTGGCCCCGGCGGCCCCGATGCCAATGACGCCTGCGGCAAGGGCCGCCTCGCCACCCGCATCCGCGCTGAAATCCGCAGCGTCCACGATCGCAGCGCCTGAGGAGCAACCCCATGGCGACCTGGTACAATACCTTCTTCTTCGGTATCTATCCCTATATCTGCATCGCCGTGATGATCGCGGGCTCGATCATCCGCTACGACCGCGAGCCCTATTCCTGGCGCTCGGGCTCGAGCCAGATGCTCCGCAAGAAGCAGCTCTTCTGGGGCTCCAACCTCTTCCATTTCGGCGTCATCTTCCTCTTCTTTGGCCATCTGGTCGGCCTCCTGACGCCGCACTGGGGCTACTCCTGGGCCTTCGATGCCAGCGTCAAGCAGCTCGTCGCCGTGATCGCCGGCGGGATTGCCGGCGTGGTCTGCTTCGTCGGCCTCACGCTGCTGCTGCATCGCCGGCTGACCGACCCGCGCATCCGCTCGACCAGCACCACCATGGACATCGCCATCCTCGTCATCCTCTGGGTGCAACTCTCGCTGGGCCTCCTGACCCTGCCCTTCTCGCTCTCGCACAGTGATGGCGGGACGATGATGACCCTGGCCGAGTGGGCGCAGCGCATCCTCACCTTCCGCGGCGACGCGGCGGTGCTGGTGGCGGGCGTCAACTGGCCCTATCAGGTCCACATCATTCTCGGCCTCACCATCTTCCTGCTCTTCCCGTTCAGCCGCCTTGTCCACATCTGGTCGGTGCCGGTCCGCTACGTCTGGCGGCCGGGTTATCAGGTGGTCCGGAGCGCTGGCGGCGACCGCCGCGTCGGCGGCCCGGTCGGGCGGCCGACGATCGACACGAGCGGCCAGCCGATGGAGCCGGCCGAATGAGCGGGATGCGCATCTTCGATCTGGAGAGCCGGGCGAAGCTGCGCCCGCCGCCACCGGTCACCGTCGACGGCACGGTGATCGACCAGGCGGCCATCGCCCGCGAGGCGCAGCACCATCCGGCCAGCTCCGCCCGCGAGGCCGGCGAGGCGGCGGCGCGCGCCCTGGTGATCCGCCACCTGCTGCTCGCGGAGGCGGAGCGGCTCGCCATCGAGTGCGTGCCGGAGGTCGACGACGAGGGCCGGCGCGAGACACCGGAGGAGGCGCGGATCTCGACTCTGCTCAGGCAGGAGGTCCAGGTGCCCGAGGCCGACCAGGAAGCGGCGAGGCGCTTCTACGCACAGAACCAGGCGCGCTTCACCAGCGCCGACCTCTACGAGGCGGCGCATATCCTGTTCTCCGCCGATGCGGCGGACCCGCAGGCCTATGGTCGAGCGCGCGAGCAGGCAACGGCCGCCCTCGCCCTCCTCGCCGAACAGCCCGAGCGGTTCGCAGCTCTCGCCCGCGAGGCCTCGGCCTGCCCGTCCGCGGCTTCGGGCGGCAATCTCGGCCAGGTCACCGGCGATGCGGTGACGCCGGCCTTCGCCGAGGCGCTGCGCTGCGCCGAGCCCGCCCGGGTCCATCCGGAGCCGGTCGAGACCCCGTATGGCGTCCACGTGCTCCGGCTCGAGCGGCGGATCGCCGGCAAGGTGCTGCCGTTCGAGATGGTCGAGGAACGCATCCGGGAATGGCTCGGTGCTCGGGTCTGGCGGCATGCCGTGCGCCAGTACGTCTCGATCCTGGTCGGCCGTGCCGAGATCACCGGCATCGAGCTCGATGGCGCCCGCTCGCCACTCGTGCAGTAGCGGGGTCGGCGCATGATGGGTGAACTGGTCAAGGGCCTGGCCGAACCGGGGGTCGCCGAAGCGTCCCTGGTCGAGGCGGGCGAGCTCGCCCTGCTCGCCCGGCTGAACGATGCGGCGGGTCGGCTCGCCAGCGATCCCGGCGATCTTGCCTCCTACATCGTCCGCACCTGGCTCGCCCGTGCGGATGACGAGGCATGGGTCCGGCTCATCGGGGTCGTGAACCGGAGCGAGGTGCCGGGTCTGGCGGCCGTCGTCATGATGCTCGAGCAGGCGCTGGCGGAGCTCGACGAAGCGGCGCTGCCCTGAGATCGCCCATGCGGGACGATCGGCGGAGCGACAATCTCGACCCCCTGCCCCACGGCCTCCTGCGCCAGCCGCTCGACTATCTCACGGCCGACCATCATCGCCATCGCGTGCTCTGCCGCCTCGCCGATGCGCTGGCGGCGACCCCCGGCGCCGATCCCGACCGCGCCCGGGCCGTCGGCACGTTCATCGGCCGCGACATGGCGATCCACGTGATCGACGAGGAGCAGGACCTGTTCCCGTTGCTGCGTCGCCGGGCGACCCCGGAGGATGCGATCGACGCCGTGCTCGGCCGGCTCGCCGCCGAGCACCGCAGCGGCGGCGTTCTGGCAGCCCGGCTCGCCCAGGCGCTCGACGAGGCAGCACTCACCGGCCGCCCCATCGACCGGGCGACGCGCCTCGACCTCGCCGAATTCGCCCGGAGCGAGCGGGAGCATCTGGCGCTCGAGAACGCCGTGGTCATGCCGCTCGCCCGGCTGCGTTTGACGGCCGGCGATCTGCGTGCTCTGTCCTTGCGCATGGCTGCACGCCGCGGCCTGCTCATCGATGACCCGGGGCCGTCCGCCGCATGATCGACGACCTTTTTCGCCGCAACCGCGCCTGGTCGATCGCCCGCCGGGAGCGCGATCCGGATTTCTTCCCGCGTCTGGCCCGCCAGCAGCGCCCGGCCTTCCTCTGGATCGGCTGCGCCGACAGCCGGGTGCCGGCGAACGAGATCGTCGGGCTCGACCCGGGCGAGCTCTTCGTTCACCGCAACGTCGCCAATTTGGCCCCGCCCTCCGACATCAATTTCCTGTCGGTCCTCTCCTTCGCGGTGGCCGTGCTCAAGGTGCAGCACGTCATCGTCTGCGGTCATTACGGCTGCGGCGGCGTGCGCGCCGCCCTGCTCGACGAGCGCAACGGCATCGTCGATCACTGGCTGGAGCCGGTGCGCGGCACCTACCGGCGCAACACCGCGCGGATCGACGCCATCGGCAGCGAGGCCGACCGCATCAACCTGCTCTGCGAGCTCAACGTCCAGGACCGGGTCCAGGACGTGGCCGCCACGACCATCATCCGCGACGCCTGGGCCGCGGGTCAGGAGCTCGCCATCCACGGCTGGATCTACGGTCTCGCCGACGGCCTGATCCGCGATCTCGACGTGACGGTGACCGGCCTCGGAGATCTGTAGCGGACAGCGCCGGTCAGCTTGCGATGGCCGCGGGCGAAGCGGTCGGTGGTGCCGCCGCACAATCGGCGATCGTCACCGTTTCGAGCTCGGCATGGAAGGCCTCGCGGGCGCGGGCCAGGTACTTTTTGAGCCGGCAGCCCGGCGTCAGCACGCAGGCGCCGCCATCGGCGCGAAAGCATTCGACCAAAGCGTGCCGCGCCTCGAGCCGCCGGACGACGTCGCCCACGGTGATGGCGCCGGCCGGCCGGGCGAGACGAAAGCCGCCGCCTGCGCCGCGGGCGGTGCTGACGAAACCGGCGGCACCCAGCGCCCGCACCACCTTGGTCAGGTGATGGCGCGAGATGGCAAGCTCGGTCGCCAGCGCCTCGGTGGTGATCACCCGGTCCGGTGCGTCGGCCAGCCGCATCAGCACCCGAAGGCCGAAATCGGTGAACGCGGTGAGACGCATCGCCGCTCCGTTCTGAATGGGTATTGTAAATACTGTTTAATGCGAGTGGACTGTCCTTCGCAACCCCGCCGGCCATGCCGGGCCGGCCATCCCTGGAAAGCCCATGAGCGCCACGACCGCCGAGCGAATCCGCACCTGGCAAGGCCCCGCCGTGCTCGGCCTCGGGTTCCGCCCGTTCTTCCTGGGAGCAGGGCTCTGGTCCGCGACCGCCATGCTGCTCTGGGTCCTGATGCTGACCGGCGGTTTCGCCCCGCCGATCGCCCTGGCCCCCGTCGACTGGCACGTCCATTCCCTGCTCTACGGCTTCGTTCCGGCGACGGTCACCGGCTTCCTGCTGACCGCCGTGCCCAACTGGACCGGCCGGCTGCCGGTCACGGGCATGCCGCTCCTCGCTTTGGCCCTCATCTGGCTGGCCGGTCGCGTGGCGGTGCTCTGCGGCGACACGCTCGGCCCGCTCTTGAGCGCCCTCGTCGACCTCGCCTTCCTGGCGGCGGTCTTCGCCGTCATCCTCCGCGAGCTTCTGGCCGGCCGCAACCGGCGGAACCTGCCGGTGCTCGGCCTGGTCGGCCTGCTGCTGGCCGGCAATGCGCTCTTCCATCTCGAGGCCGCCCGTCACGGCATGGCGGTCTACGGCACGCGCATCGGCATTGCCGCCATCCTGATGCTGATCATGCTGATCGGCGGCCGCATCGTGCCGAGCTTCACCCGCAACTGGCTGGCCAGGCGCGACCCGGGGCGGCTGCCGGCGTCGTTCGGCCGGTTCGACGGGATCTGCCTCGCCGGTGCCGCCCTCGCCCTCGCCGCCTGGGTCCCGGCACCGGAAGCGGCGGCGACGGCCTGGCTCTGCGCCGTGGCCGGCGCCCTGCATCTCGCCCGGCTCGGCCGCTGGGCCGGCGAGCGGACCACGGCCGAGCCTTTGCTCCTCGTCCTGCACGTCGCCTATGCGTTCGTACCGCTGGGCTTCCTGCTCGTCCTCCTGGCGCATCTCCTGCCGTCGACCGTGCTACCGGTGGCGGCGATCCACGCCTGGCTCGCGGGCGGCGTCGGGCTGATGACGCTCGCCGTCATGACGCGGGCGAGCCTCGGCCATTCGGGGCGCGCCCTCACGGCGGACCGGCCGACGGTCACCATCTTCGCGGCCCTGGTGGTGGCGGCCCTGGCGCGCATCATGGCCGGCACGACGCTCGCCATGCCCGGCCTCCTGCACCTCGCGGCAACCGCCTGGATCCTCGCCTTCGCCGGCTTCGCCGTCGCCTACTGGCCGGTGCTGACGGGTGCGGCCGCCCGGGTCAGGCCGTCGTCGCCGGCTCCAGGAAGACCCCGTTGATCTTCCAGCTGCCGTCCGCCTGCTGCTGCATCTGGTAGTAGGCGGTCACCGTCTCGCCCGCCGGGCCGACGAGATGCACCATCTGCGTGGGCTCGCCCCGATAGGTGATGACGGCGCCGAAGGTGACGCGGCTCGGGCGGTAGACCTGCGGATAGCCACGCACGACCATCCTCATGAAGTTCTCGGGCGTGCCGAAGAGGTCCTTGATGGTCGGCGAGGCGAAGGAGAAGGCCGTGCCGCCATCGTCCTTCCGGAAGGCGTCGAGCTGCGCCTCGATCACCGCCCGAAACGCGTCGGGCTGGCCCTCCGCCCGAGCGGGCTGGTGACCGGCGAAGAGGAGGAGAGCGAGGAGCAGGCTGGCGAGCAGGCGCATGGCAGTGCCTCCACTGGCAGGAATCCCTCATGCTTCCAACTGGCGCACCGGTCGACGAAGTCCAGCATCTCCCGCAGCGGGAAGCTGGGGTTCGAGCGGACCAATGCCGCTATCGCAATGACCGGCAGAAGATGGCCCGGCCCCACTCGCAGCCATCCCCGCGCCGCCCGGAACTGAGCCGCCCGGAACTGGGCCGCCCAAAACCGCGCCGCCCGGCACGACGCCACCCCCGATCGGTGCCACCCCGGACTGCGCCGCCCGGAACCGTAGCGCTCCCGGCAGCCGCTCGCCTGCCGCCCTTCAGCCCGTCAGACCGGGCAGCGCCAGATCTCCTCGGCATATTCGCGGATGGTGCGGTCGGAGGAGAACCAGGCCATGCGGATCGCGTTGGCCGCCGCCATGGGGCTCCAGCGGCCGGGGTCGGTGAAGACCTCGTCGATCGCCCGCTGGGCCTGCCAGTAGGCGGCGAAGTCGGCCGTCACCATGAAATGGTCGAAGTTCCTGAGATCGTCGACGATCGGCCGGAAGCGGCCGGGATCGCCCGGCGAGAACCGGCCGCGTTCGATGAGGTCGAGCGTGCGCGTGAGCTCGGGCGATGCGGCGAGCGCCGCCCGCGAGGCGTCGCGGCGCGTGCGCATCTGGCTCACCTCGTCGGCGGTCAGGCCGAAGATGAAGAAGTTCTCGGCCCCCACATGCTCGCGCATCTCGACATTAGCACCGTCCAGCGTGCCGACGGTCAGGGCCCCGTTGAGCGCGAACTTCATGTTGCCGGTGCCCGAGGCTTCCATGCCGGCGGTCGAGATCTGCTCGGAGAGGTCGGCCGCCGGGATCATCCGCTCGGCCAGGCTGACATTGTAGTTGGGCATGAAGAGCACCTGCAGCCGGCCGGCGACGAGCGGGTCGCTGTTGACCACCTCGGCCACGTCGTTGATCAGCTTGATGATCAGCTTGGCGCGGTTGTAGGAGGGCGCCGCCTTGCCAGCGAAGAGCTTGATCCGCTTCGGCCAGTCGCGCTCCGGCGCCTCGCGGATGGCATCGTAGAGGGCGATCGCCTCGAGGATGTTCAAGAGCTGGCGCTTGTACTCGTGGATGCGCTTGATCTGCACGTCGAAGAGGGCGGCAGGGTCGACCGCAAGCCCCTGCTGGTCGCCGATCAGGGCGGCCAGGGCCTCCTTGTTGCGCCGCTTCACGCCCATGAACCGGTCGAGGAAGCCAGCGTCCGAAAGCAGCGGCTCGATCGCCTCGAGGCGGCCGATATCGTCGCGCCAGTCGGGGCCCATCGCGTCGTCGTAGAGGGCGGCGAGACCCGGGTTGCAGCCCATCAGCCAGCGCCGCGGCGTGATGCCGTTGGTCTTGTTGGTGATCTTGTCCGGGAAGTGCCGGTGCAGCGACTTGAACACCGTCTTCTTCATCAGCTCGGTGTGCAGCGCCGAGACGCCGTTGACCTTGCGGGCGCCGATGAAGGCCAGGTGCCCCATGCGCACGGCCCGGCCATAGCCCTCCTCGATCAGCGAGACATCCGATAGGAACGGGTCGTCATTGCCCGGCAGATGGCGGAGCGTGCCGAGCACGTGGGCGTTGATCTCGTAGATGAGCTGCATGTGCCGCGGCAGCATCTGCTCCATCAGCTGCACCGGCCAGCGCTCCAGGGCCTCGGGCAGGAGCGTGTGGTTGGTGTAGTGGATGGTGTCCTGGACGATGGCGAAGGCCCGGTGCCAGTCCATGTCGTGCTCGTCGACCAGGAGCCGGAGCAGCTCCGGCACGGCGATCGCCGGGTGGGTGTCGTTGAGCTGGATGGCGACGTGCTCGGCGAGGTTGTCGAGCGTGTCGTGATAGGAGAGATGGCGGCGGACGATGTCCATCAGGCTCGCCGCCGTGAAGAAGTATTCCTGCTTGAGCCGGAGCTCCTGGCCGGCCTGGGTGGCGTCGTTGGGGTAGAGCACGCGGCTGATGCTCTCGGCGGCGATCTGCTCGCCGACGGCCTCCTTGTAGTCGCCCCGGTTGAAGGCCTCGAGATCGATCAGATTGCCGGACTGGCCGGACCAGAGGCGCAGCGTGTTGACGTGCCCTCCCCCCCAGCCGGCGATCATCGTGTCGTAGGCGACGGCGAGGACGCGCTGCCCGCCCTCCCAGACGAAATGGCGCTGGCCATCGGCGTCGGTCACGTCCCGCACCTGGCCGCCGAACCGGACGGGATAGACCGCGTCCGGCCGCTCGAACTCCCAGGGATTGCCGAAGGCGAGCCAGTCCTCGGGCCGCTCGACCTGCCAGCCCTTGTCGAAGCCCTGCTTGAAGAGGCCGTGCTCGTAGCGGATGCCGTAGCCGAAGCCCGCGATGCCGAGGCTCGCCATGCTCTCCATGAAGCAGGCGGCGAGCCGGCCGAGGCCGCCATTGCCGAGTGCGGCGTCCGGCTCGACGCGAAAGACCGAGTCGGGGTCGACGCCGAGGGCTTCGAGCGCCTCGCGCGTCGGCGTCATCAGCTGCAGGTTGTTCAGCGTGTCCGCCAGCAGCCGGCCGATCAGGAACTCGAGCGAGAGATAGTAGACCCGCCGGCGATCACGCACATAGGTCTCGCGCGTGCCGTCCATCCAGGCGTCGACCATCCGGTCGCGCGTGGCGAGAGCGGTCGCGAAGAACCAGTCATGCACGGTCGCGTGCTCGGGATCCTTGCCGACGGCATAGATCAGCTTGCCGAGGATCGCCTTCCTGATGCCGGGCGTGTCAACGGAGCGGGGCGGCAGGGCAAAGGCGGTTTCATTCATCGATGCGCGGTTCCGATCTGGTCGATGACGATGCCGAATAACGCCGTTTGCCGCGGCGCAGCAAGCAGGAATGGCCGTTTGCCCCCGCAGGCACCCGGATGCTGCCGCGGCCGATGGCCACCCCACCTCTAGCCGAAGGAGATGACGGACCGGTTAACGGCGTCGATCGGCTTGCGACAGCTCGAGCCCCATCGCCACCGCCAGGGCGACAAAGAGCAGCGTGGCGGTGCTGTGCTTGACGAAGCCGTAGACCTCGGTGAGGCCGGTCACGACGAAGACGAAGAAGAAGAGCGAGGCGAAGACGGCGCGCCGGTCCATGGCACGGCGCAGATGGCGCCAGGCGACCCGCATGTAGAGGCCGAGCGTGACCAGTGCCGCCACCACGCCGACCAGCCCGAGCTCGACGGCGATCTCGAGCAGCGTGTTGTGGAAATGCCCGACCTGGCCGAGCAGATCGAGCACGCGCAGCGTCCGCCAGTCGACCGCCGCCGTCCAGAATGCGGCATAGCCGGTGCCCAGGAGCGGCCGCTGCTCGAGCTGCAGCAGGCCGGTCTCCCAGAGATAGGAGCGCCCGGTGAGCGTCGGGTCCTTGTCGAGCGCGCCGAAGACCAGCTCGACCGGCGTCGTGCCGAGCGCCAAAAAGACGCCGACGACCAGCGCCGCGACGATCAGCAGCAGCCCGACCCAGAGCGCCAGGACGAGGAAGCGGTTGCGCAGGACGAGCACGCCCGTGCCGGCGAGGACGATGCCGGCGGTGACGATCGCGGTGGCGGACTCGGCGAACGGCAGGGCGGCGAGGCCGGCCGCGAGCCCGATGAGCCCGAGCGGATCGGTCGGCCGGCCGACGAGCAGCGCCGTGGCGGCGGCGATCAGCACCACCGCGGCGTTGCCGAGCGTGTTCTTGTGGTAGAAGACGCCCCGCGCGGCACCGTTGATCATCGTCGCGAAGTCGACGCCGGCCAGGTGCAGCAGCACCGAGGCGGCGACCGCGACACCGAGCACGAGGGCGGTCAGCCGGGCGAGCCCGACCGGTGACAGGCGGGCACCCAGATAGACGCCGATCAGCACCGTCATGACGAGCCGGAAGGCCTCGCCGGCGGTTACCGCCCGGTCCATCGACCAGGCGACCGAGAGCAGGGCCACGAGGGGGAAGAGGAGCACCCAGGGCGCCGCCATCAGCCCCCGGCGCAAGAGGGCCGGCCGCTGCAGCATGAAGACGGCAAAGCAGAGATACAGGACCGGCCAGCTGAGGACGGTGAAGATGCTGAACTGCGTCGGAAAATCGGTACCGATCGCATAGAGGCGATTGTCGACGAAGCCGAGCGCTCCCGTCCCGTTCGCCAGGAGGAAGGCGAAGACGACATACTCGACGCGCGGCAGCTGCAGGGCGAGCCAGGCGCCGAGGGGACTGCCGGCCGGCCGGGCGGCGGGCATCCCGGCACTCCTCACGCCGGAACGGCCACGGGCAGGCCGCGCCAGAGCGCCCAGGCCACGCGTAGCTGCGACCGCTGCAGCACCAGGGTCACGCCGGCATAGACGAGCCCGGCCGCGAGCCCGGCCAGGAGAATGGCCGGCCAGGCGCCGAGCGCCGCCTCGAGCGCCAGCCGGAGGGCGACGAAGACCAGCAGCACGAAAAGGCTGGCGAGGAGCGGCGGCAGGACGAGCCTGAGCTCGTGCGCGAAGCCCGTACCGAGCTCCAGCCGCATCTGGTGCGCGGTCAGCGGCCAGCGCCAGAGGACGACGCGCAGGCTCAGCCCGAGGGCGACCGCGACGAGCCCGAACGGTGCCGCGGCGAGGATCACGATCACCCCGGCAATGCCGTCGAGCAGGCCGACCCGCAGCAGGCGCTCCGGCCGGCCGAGGCCGTAGAGCGCCGAGCGGGCCTGCAGGATCACCGGCCAGATGGCGACGCCGACGCAGAGGATCTGGAAGACCGGGACCATCTCCAGCCACGCCTCGCCAAGGCCGAGGCCGATGAGCTCGGGCGCAATCGCCGCCGCCCCCACCCCCGCCGGCAGGCTGACCGCGAGCCCGAGCGACAGCGCCACGTCGCGAAACCGGTTGAGCGCCTCAGGGTCGTCACGCAGCCGCGCGAAGGCCGGCATGGCTATCTGGTTGATCGGCACCGCAAACAGCCGCTGCATCATCTGCACGAGCCTGAGGGCGACGTTCATCAGGCCTGCCGCAGCGGGCCCCAGGAGGAAGCCGACCAGCAGCTGCGGTGCCCGCTCGTCGACCATCTGCAGGGCGCTGTTGCCGAGGCTGCTGGCAACGAAGCGCCGGATCGCGCGGACCTCTGGCCAGCCGGCGCGCAGCCCGGGTCGCCAGCCCGTGGCGCCCAGCAGGAGAACGGTGTTGAGCAGGGCGCCCGCGAGATGCTGGCCGACCAGGGCCCAGACGCCATAGCCCTGCACTGCCATGGCGATGCCGGTGATCGCACCGCCCATGAGCATGATGAGCGACCGCCGTGCGGTGACATCGAAGCGCAGCTCGCGGGTGAGCAGCGCCAGCGGCACGGTGGTGAAGGCCTGCAGCACCAGGACGATGCAGAGCCAGCGGATCACCGTGGCGAGCTCGGCGGCGTCGAACAGCCGGCCGATCGCCGGTGCCGCCAGCACGAGGACGAGCGCGAGCAGCCCGGCCGCCAGGACGGTCACCCAGAAGACCGCGTCGCAATCGGCGTCGGTGAGATCCTGTTTCTGGATCAGCACCTCGCCGGTGGTGAAGGCGGTCAGGTGCGCGGCAACCGCGGTGAAGCCGAGCGCGATCGCGACGAGACCGAACTCGTCCGGGCCGAGCAACCGGGCGAGCACCAGGAAGACGACGAGGCTGAGCGCCTCGGTCGCCCAGCCGTCGAAGGTGGCCCAGAGGCTCCCCTTGACCGCGCGCCGGCCGAAACCCTCAGCCATGGCCGGGCCTGGCCGCGTAGGGTTCGCTCGAAAAGCCGAGCCCGCCCGCGATCATCCCCAAGCCCCGCATGACCGTGTAGCAGCGCCGCACCGCCGGGCCCGGCCGTCCCGTGGCGAGCCCCGGCAAGGTGAGAAGCAGGAGCAGCCCGCCGGCACCGACCCGCAGCGCACCGCGGGCGATGGCGCGCAGCCGAACCGCCGGCGAGGCGCGGTCGAGGAGACGAATCCGCACATCCGACATGCCGTAGCGGTACCACCGGGCAAGGAGCCAGGCGAGCCCGAGGCGCTCGGCCGGGATGTACTCTAGGACGACCGCGTCCGCCGCCCAGGCGAGCCGGCCGCCGGCCTCGAGCAGCAGCGCCGACAGCGCCGTGTCCTCGGCACCATGCGTCGCCAGCGCTTCGGGGAAGCGCAGGCCATGCCGGGCGAGGAACGGACGGTCGAGCAGGAGATTGCCGGTCATCAGCTCGCTGAGCGAGCCGTCGGGCAAGGGCCGGACATAGCAAAGGGCATAGGCATCGGCGAACCAGGCCGGCATCGGCCGCGCGAAGACCGGCCGCACCGGGCCGCTGACCGCCTGGGCCGCACCGCCGTCCATGGCGGAAGCAAGGGCCAAGAGCCAGCCCGGGTCCGGCTCCTCGTCGTCGTCGATGAAGGCGAGGCGCGTGCCCCGCGCCTGGTCGAGCGCCGCATTGCGGCTGAAGACCACGCCCGGCCGGGGCTCGTGCAGGTAGTCGAGGGCCAGGGGATGGCCCGCGGCGAGCGCCGTCACCACCGGCTCGGCAGTGCGCGCCGGATCGTTGTCGACCACGAGCACGGAGCACGCCGGCGAGGGCAGCCGGCAGCGGCCGAGCGCCTTGAGCAGCCGGGTAAGACCAGCCGGCCGGCCGCGGGTGACAATGGCGATGGTGTAGTCCATTGTGGGCCCTGAAAATCTCAATGGTTGAATTTGAAGACTAGCCGATCAATCGACAAGGCTTGGCACGACGCGGGCAAGGAAAACCTGCCCGGACTCCTGCGGGAGCCGGCCCAGCTTTAGCTTGAAGGCCGATGAGGGGACAGGGTAACGTACGTTAGGCGATCCGCTCACCGGCGCAAGCCGGGACGGGCGTCGACCAGCGATCAACGGACGAACGGGAGAGGATGCGGCAATTGGCTTGGGGATCCGATAGCGGGCGGCTGCCGGCGCTCGCCAGCGGGTCCGAGCCCGTCGGATCGGCGGATGGCCGGCTGTCGTCGGGCCTTTCCGCCATCGTCAATGCGATCCGCAGGTACTGGCTCTCCACGCTTTGCCTGATCGTGCTCGGCACGGCCCTGGGCGTCGGGATCCACCGCCTGCTGCCGACCGAGTACGAGGCTACCGCCTCGGTGCTGATCGGCGGGCCGCAGGCCCGGCAGCCGGAGCTCGACAGCCTCGTCGTCAGCGCCGTGCTGAACCAGGACACGCTGACCAACGAGGTCGAGATCCTGCAGTCACGGGCTCTGGCGCTGCGCGTCATCGAGCGGCTGCAGCTGCACCGGCTCGACGTCTTCAACCCGCCGAAGCCCGAGGCCGATGCCGGTGCGCAGACCGGCATCGTCGCATGGCTGCGCGACCAGGTCGGCGCGTTCCGGGCCTGGGCCGGCCAGCTGCCGCTCGCCAGTGACGCGGTGGAGGACGCCGATTACGGCCGCAGCGAGATGGAGGACGTGATCGACCGCTTCCTGAAGCACGTCACGATCGCCCCGCGGGGCCGCTCGCAGGTCATCGACGTCACCTTCAGGACCGAGGCACCCGGCCTTGCGGCCCTGATCGCGAACACCATGGTCGAGGAGTATCTGCTCGATCGCACCGACAACCAGACGGCCGCCGCACGGCTTGCCGGCAGCTGGCTGCGCGAGCGCCTGGACCAGCTCAGGGACGAGCTCGAGCGGCGTGAGACCGCGGTCGAGGACTACCGTCGCGAGGAAGGGCTCTTGCAGGGTGTGACGGCATCCCTCACCTCGGAGCGCCTCTCCGCGCTGAACAGCCAGCTGCTCGAGGCACGGGCGGCGCTGGTCCGGGCGAGTGGCCGTTACGACGAGGCGGCGGCCGCCCGGGAAGCCGGCCGCGGAGCGGCCCTGGCCGAGGTGCTGGAGTCCGAGACGATCCGCGATCTTCGGGCGCAGGAAAGCGAGATCGCCAGCGAGGTCGCCCAGTTCGAGAGCGTGTACGGTCCCCAGCACCCGCGCATGGTCGATCTCCGCCAGCGCCTCGCCCAGGTCCGCCGGAGCATCGGCAACGAGGTCGACCGGATCCTCGCCAGCCTCGCCAGCGAGACCGAGACCTATCGCCAGCGGGTCGAGCTGCTCCAGGTCGAGGTGGCCGAGGTGCGGGCGAAGGTGGTGCAGGAGGATGCCGCCATGGCGCGGCTGCGCGTGCTCGAGCGCGAGGCCGAGGCGACGCGCGAGCTCTACCAGGACACGCTGCGCCGGGCCGAGGCGGCCGACCCGACGCCGGCGACGACGCCCTCCGACGGAAGGATGCTGTCGCCCGCCGCCCCGCCGACGGTCTCGACCAAGCCGCGCCTCGCCCTGATGGGCGGCCTCGGCTTCGTCCTCGGCTGCGGCCTCGCACTGGTCACGGCGGTCAGCCGCGAGCTGCTCGACCGGCGCTTTCGCACGGTCGGCCAGGCCGAGGCACAGCTCGGGCTGCGGGTGATCGGCGTGGTGCCGAGCCTCGAGGGCCTGCCCGGCCAGCCGGCGGAGTTCGAGCCCGAAGACACCGTCGTGATCTACCCGGGCGGTGCCTTCGCCGAGGCCGTTCGCACCGTGACCAACCAGCTGCGCCACCTGCCTCGATCCGGTGCCGCCGGCGGCCCGGCGACCGGCGGAGCCGCCAATCTGCCGGGCGACCTGGACAAGGACCGGCCCGGTGCGCTGATCATCGCCGTCACCTCGTCTGTGCAGGGCGAAGGCAAGACCATGCTCGCCGTCTCGCTCGCCCGGTCGGCGGCGCTCAGCGACCAGCGGGTGCTCCTCGTCGATGCCGACATGCGCCTCGGCCGCGTGCACAAGGCGCTCGACATCCCGGCGACGCCGGGCCTCGCCGACTACCTCGCCGAGCCGAACGGCAAGGACATCGCGAGCCTCTGGCAAAGCGACCCCTCGACCCGGCTCAAGGTGCTGCCCTGCGGCCGGCAGGGCTACAAGGCCGGGGTGCTGCTGCAGTCGGGACACCTCCGCCGCGCCATGCAGGGGCTGCGCCAGCAATTCGACCTGATCGTCATCGACACGCCGCCGGTGCTGCCGGTGGCCGATTTCGGCACGCTGGTCGAGGTCGCCGACGCGGCCCTCTTCATCGTCGACTGGTCGCGCATGCGGCCCGACGTCATCGAGGCCGGCGCCGCCCGGATCAGGGCGACCCGGGCCGGGCTCGAGCTCGGCGTCGTCATCAACAATGTCGACGTCCGCAAGAAGGCCGCCGACGCCTTCCCCGAGCTCGAGATCTACAGCAGCCGCTACCGCAACGACTCTCGCTACCACTACCACAGCGCCTAGCGACCCGGCCGGCCGCCTGCCGCGGCTCAGAAGCCGTGGTCGTGGCGGCGGCGCAGGCCGAGGCGCTTGGGCACGCCGGTGCGCAGCATCTCGACGAGGAAGGGCAGGACGGCCGGCTCGGCGGCCAGCCGGCGAATGCCGGCGGCATAGCGCCCCGCCTTGAGGTCCTGCACGGCCGCGTGATGCTCGTGGAAACCCCGAAGCTGGCGCAGGCGGCGGCGCAGCAGCGGCAGGAGGCGCGGATCGCTCGCCTGGCGCAGCGCCGCCTCCGCCCGGTCGCGCATGGCGAGGATCTGCGTCGACGTGATCCGCCGGGTGGCCGAGCCCGGGGTCAGGTGATAGCGATAATGCGCCGTCGCCAGGACCCGCCAGCGGGCGCCCTGCTGCAGGCAGGCCCAGTAGAACTCGTAGTCCTCGCCGAGCCGCAGCGCCGGGTCGTAACGCAGGCCGTGCCGGTCGATGAACGCGCGGGCGACGAGCGGCTTCATGAAGCCGTAGCCGGCCTTGCCGCTGTGGAAGAGATTGCTCGCGAGAAACCGCGCCGTGTCGATCCAGGGCTCGCCGGCGAGGGTCGCCGCTGGCCAGGCGAGACCGCGCTCGCGGTCGTCCACCGGATCGGCAAGGAGGAGGTTGTCCGAGACGAGATCGGCCCCTGTCTCCGCACCAAGGGTGGTCAGCACCGCGAGCCGGTCGGAAAGATAGGCGTCGTCCGCATCGAGCAGCGCTATCCAGGTGCCGCGGGCGAGCTCGAGCCCCCGATTGCGGGCAGCGGCCGGACCGGCATTCGCCGGCAGGCGAGCCGCCCGGATCCGCTGGTCGCTCGCGGCCAGCGCCTCGATCAGCGCCGGGCTCGCATCGGTCGACGCATCGTCGACGAGCACGATCTCCCAGTCGGCGAGCGTCTGCGCCCGCACCGAGGCGATCGCCGCCGGCAGGCAGTGCGCCGAATTGAAGACGGGCACGATCACGCTCACGACTGGCTCGGCGACCGCCGGCACGCTCTGGGACATGCTCCGGGTCGCGCCGGTCAGAGCAGCGGCCGCTGCCGCAGCCGGCCGTCCGGGGTGATGCGCCAGCGCCTGTTCAACTCACGGCCGAGGGTGATCGCCGGCTGCTCCAGCCAGGCGAAGGTCAGGGCCGCTGCAGCAACACTGGCGAGTGCGACGAGGCCGATGAAGACCGAGCCCGGCACGTAGCCGGCGAGCCAGGGGCCGAGCCAGGCGCCGAGCACGATGATGCAGAGCACGTGCAGGAGATAGACCGAGTAGCTGATCCGCCCGACCCAGGTGAGCCAGCGCACGCTCCAGGTCCAGCGGATGCCAAAGGCCCAGAAGATCAGCACGGCCAGCACATAGGACCAGAAATAGCTCTGCCAGGTGCCATAGATCGAAGGCAGGCGGTGGTAGCCCAGATAGCAGATCGGGCCGAGCGCCAGGAGATAGGCGACGAAGAGGATCTGCACCTGCCACGCGACGAGGCGGTCGCCGCTCACCTCGGCCTCGCGCGCGGCGAAGCCCCAGAACATGAGGCTGATCCACAAGGCGAGGCCGACCGGCAGGTCGATCATGAGGAAATGCTTGGCCGCCGCCGCGGCGAGGGCACCGGTGAGGCCGAGCATGGCCAGCCAGCCGGCGAGCCGCTGCACGTGGATCAGGCCGAGCACGGCGAGCCCGGCACAGATGACGTAGAACACGAGCTCGACCTGCAGCGTCCAGTAGACATAGAGCAGGGGCTCGCGGCCGAGCAGCTGCGGCGCCAGTACCAGATTGCCCAGCCAGCTCGTGAGATCGGTCGGCTGCTGCTCGAACCAGAGGATGATCACGACGCCGGCCACGAGCGAGAACCAGTAGGCCGGCATCAGCCGGAAGAAGCGATTGACCACGAACTCGCGCAAGGGATGGGCGAGCGGGCGGCGCAGCGAGAAGGGCACGACATAGCCGCTGATGGCGAAGAAGACGAGCACGCCCACCTTGCCGGGATCGAACCAAGTGATCGAGTCGTGAAGCAGCGTCGCCTCGAGCCCCGACATCGGAAAGGCATTGCGCTCGAGCCATTGCACCGCATGGATGTGGACGACGAGCAAGCAGGCGACGCCGCGGAGCGTGTCGATGTGAGCGAGACGCTCCGCGCGGGCTCCCGGCTTCCCCGCCGGCGGGGTCACGCGCGCGCGCTCAGGCAACGTTGCGATTCCGCAGCTCGACGATCGCGGCATTCGCCGGCTGCGGCGCGAGGAGGTTCTGCGTCATCTCGCGCAGCTCCTCGTCGAGCACGAAGCGCTGGCGGGGCAGCTCCTCCATCCAGTGGACGATCGCCGCGTAGTGGTCGCCGGAGAGCTGGCCGAGCAGATCGAGGCAGGCAACGTCGTAGGGCGGCGAGAGCACGCAGCCCATCTGCAGGTCGGCGACGAAGCGGCCGATCGCCGTGTCGGCCCGCGCGATCACCGGCCGCCCGAAGAAGCCCGCCTCGTAGAGGCGATTGGGCAGGAGCCAGTCGGAATTGACCCCGGCATCGTAGAGATCGATGGCCCAGACGAGGTCGACGTCCTCGTATATCGAGCGGAGCTCCGTCGCCTTCTGGTAGGGGCCGCCATAGGTGACGTTGGGATAGGGCTCGACCATCTGCCGGAGCTCGACCTCGGTGATCTCCGTGGGATAGCCGCGGATCGAGACCTCGACGAGCTCCGGCCGCATCGCCGCGAGGCGCAAGAGCAGGCCCAGGCTCTCCATGTCGCGCAGCATGCCGAACCAGCCGATCCGCCAGGGCGGGCCGACATGCGGCCGGCGCAGCATGGTGGGGGCGGCGAAGCGCCGGGCAAGGAAGCTCGGCATCTTGTTCTCGAGCAGATAGACCGGTCCGTCATAGCCGTGCACGGGCGCGAAATAGCGGCTGGCGAAGTCGGGCGAGCTGACGATCAGCAGGTCGGCGGCCGCCAGCACCCGGCGCTCCGCGAGGCGGCAGGCCTTGCCGAGCACGGAGGGGCTGGTGAGGAAACGGTGGATGTCGACGCACTCATAGGCGAACGGCACCCGGCGGTTGAACAGGCGCCGCGCCATCATGGCGAGAACGGACGGCTCGAAATTGCGCGCGACGATGAGATCGGCGTCCCGGAACAGCTGGTAGTGGCAGAGCACGCCGAAGGCGCCCTGCACCACGCTCCAGGCGCGGTGCCAGTAGGCGGCATCGACCGTCCGGCCAAGGTCGATCTCGTGCCAGGGCCGCTCCCCGTCCTGCGAGTTCTTGTCGCGATGCCAGCTCACATTGGTGAGCACGAAGCCGAGGGCGGTGAAGTCCTGGCAACGCTGCCAGACATTCGCGTCGTTGCGGTCGTGGCTGAAATAGACGAGCCGCGGCCGCTCCAGCCGCTGCCGCGCCGAGGTCGCCGGCGTCCAGGTCTGGAAACGCTCGCCGCGCAGCGAGCGGGTAATGCCGAGGCCGACGCCGAGGAGCGACAGGAGGGTGCTGTGTGTCGCCTCGACCGGGCCCAGCCGGGCCCAGAGCCCGAGCGCAAAGGCCAGCGGGCCGATGACCAGCAGCTGGAGGAAGAGCGCCAGCGGCAGGGTGATGAAGAGGCCCGCCGAGAACAGCAGCACGGCGAGCGTCAGGGCGAATGGCGAGAACCAGCGCAGCAGCTTGTGCGCGACGTACTTGTAGAGGTGCACCGCATCCAGCCGGCGCAGCCGGGGCCAGAGCAGGCGGTGGACGTTCCAGGCCTGGCAGGCGATGCGGATCTTGCGCTGCATCTCCTCGTAAGGGTCGTGCACCGAGTTCTCGTAGGCGATGGCGTCCGGCGCCGAGATCACCCGGTGGCCGTCGAGCAGGATCGACAGGGAGACGTGGAAATCGTCGATGATGTCGGCCGGGGGCGGCCGGTGCAGGGTCCGGCGAATGGCGAAGAGCGAGCCGTCGGCGCCGATCACCGAGCCCGTCCGTGTCTCGGCCCGCTTGATCCGCTCCTCCAGCCGCCACATCAGCGAGTTCACGTGGGCCGCCGGGTTGTGGTTGTCGACATA
The DNA here is from genome assembly GCA_030431615.1 of Alphaproteobacteria bacterium. Taxonomy (GTDB): domain Bacteria; phylum Pseudomonadota; class Alphaproteobacteria; order Geminicoccales; family Geminicoccaceae; genus SLRI01. The sequence continues at coordinate 26,682 of JAUIID010000011.1, read as the reverse complement.
GAGCAGCCGCCCGCAGACGCAGCCGACCTCGGGGTCGGCGAAGTGCGCGGCGATCACGTCGAGCGCGTCGTCCTTGAGCAGCACGTTGGCGTCGGTGAAGACGACGATGTCGCCGGTCGCGGCCTCGACCAGCTGGTTCATGCCGTGGCTCTTGCCGCGCCGCTCCTCGCCGACGATCACGCGCAGGAGCTCGGGTGCCGCCTCGAGCAGCTCGGCCGTGCGATCCGGCGAGGCGTCGACATAGGCCAGGATCTCGAGCTCCGGATGGCGCTCGCGCAGCAGCCGCAGGTTCTGCAGCTTCAGCGGCACCATCTGCTCCTCGCGATAGGCGCAGAAGCACAAGGTGAGGCGCGGCCGCTCGCCACCCGGCGCACCGCGCCGGACCGGGCGTGCCGGCAACAGGGCGAGGCTCGGTGCATAGAGGACAAAGGAATAGAGGCCGAGAAGCAGGGCCAACGCAGCCAGCGCGAAGAGGGTGAGCGCCATCAGCCGGCCACTCCGCACAATTGGGCCGCCGCCCGGGGAACCGGGTCGCCGCCGAGCCGGGGCAGCACCCGGCGCGCGACCGCCTCGGGCGAGACCATGTCGCGCCACCAGGCGAGCGAGCGGCGATGCAGCTCCGCCATGCGTTTCGGGTCGGCCAGCAGCCGGCGCATCAGGTCCGGAAGCTCGCGCCAGTCGGCCACGACCAGCAGGGGCGCGCCGCGCAGGTACCAGCGGTCGGGCAGCGCCTCGGTCACCGTGATGCAGCCGTAGCGCAGGCCCTCGAAGATGCGGAAGGTCTCGAGCCGCGTGCCGCGCGGGCAGAGGCAGAAGCGGCTGTCCATCAGCGCCGCCGAGTAGTCGCGGCCGCCATCCTTGAGACTGTCGTCGAAATCCGTCGTGATGTGCAGGTCGCAGGCGTCGTCGGGCAGCTCCCGGGCGATCTCGCGCAAGGCGGCGAGAAAGCGCTGACGTGCAACGCGCTTGGGGTAGTTGGTCACTGCATGGCGGGAGAAGAGGCCGGCACGGTAGTTGTCGATCGAGCCGCGGAACGAGAACACCCGGCGCCGCTCGGCGAATGGCACGAGCGGCAGGTCGAGCTGCTTGCAGTAGCCCATCGGCACGAGCTCGGTCTTGGCCAGGAGCCCGGCCAGGCCGGCTGGCCCGAGCCGCGCCGCGTCCGCCCGCCAGCGCCGCCGCTCGCGCACCAGCCGCAGCCGCTCCACCAGCACCGCCGGAGAGACCGGCGTGGTCGGGACCGGATAGGGCTCGACGCCGTGGCACTTCAGGATGAGGCCGGCATCCCTGACATTGACCGGCAGCTGGCAGTTCTCGTCGGAAGTGACGATCGCCACGGTCGCCGCATCGACCTCGTCCACCTGGTGGTGCGTGTCGGCGGCCAGGGCGAGACGCAGCTCCGGCCGCCCGGCGAGCTCCTTCAGGTGCCCGAAGATATCCTTGAAGTACCGGTAGTCCTCGTCCCCGACCTCCGGTTGCCCACAGATCACGGCCGGTTCGGCGCCAAGCAATCGGGCGTCGCAGCCGCTACGTTCACTCTCTACTCCAAGGTTAATCAGACTCATATCGATCAACTTAGACTGCACGTAAGGTGCTTTTATCGAGAACGCCGATCCGTTAACGCAAATTCGGTTCAGCATAGCCCACTGGTATAGCGAAATTGCACGTTTCTCCCGATGCGGACAGTACAGCAGCAGCGGCCGTGGGCCACCGCGACGATCCCTTCACCCGGTCGTCGCCGGCACGCTGTGGCGCGGCGGCGACAGAATCCGGAAGTTTTCCCTGATCACGGAAGCCCCGGAACAAGAAATCGCGCAAAGGTAGATGACGCGACGCAACAATGACACACTCGGGGACGCGGGCAGCGGCGGTCGGGCAAACCTTTTGCTTCGGCCCGACTGCACCTCTATGCCGGCGATCGGTGTCTACCGCGAGGATCGAACCATGAAATTGCTTGTGCCCGGCTGCGCCGGATTCATCGGCAGCCACTTCCTCGAGCGGATGCTCGCGCGAGAGGCTGTCGAGATCATCGGCTGGGACGGGCAGACGGACAAGATCGAGCATCTGCTCGACCATCCGCGACTCACCCTGCGGCGCCAGCTGCTCAAGGGGCCGGAGGCGTTCGTCCAGTTCGAGAAGGATCTCGCTGCCTGCGACTGGGTCGTCAATCTCGCCGCGATCTGCAACCCCTCGCAGTACAACACCGAGCCGCTGCGCACGATCTATGCCAATTTCATTGACGGCTACCAGATCGTCGAGCTCGCTGCCAAATACAAGAAACCCCTGATCCACTATTCGACCAGCGAGGTCTATGGCCGTACCTTGTCCAGCTACCTGCCGGGCCAGGCTTACGACAATCCCGAGCTCTACGTGCTGGACGCGGCGACGACGCCGATGATCATGGGGCCGATCCAGAACCAGCGCTGGACCTATGCCACGGCGAAGCAGCTGCTCGAGCGGCTGGTCTACGCCTACCACAAGGAGGCCGGGCTGCAGTTCGCCATCGTCCGGCCGTTCAACTTCTTCGGCCCGCGCATGGACTACCTCCCGGGCATCGAGGGCGAGGGCAAGCCGCGCGTGCTCGCCATGTTCGTCGGCGCCGTGCTCAACGACGACCCGATCCTGCTCGTCGACGGCGGCCACGCCATGCGCACCATCACCTCGATCCACGACGCCATCGACGCGCTGGTCGCGATCATCGATCGCCCGGAACACTCGCTCAATCACTTCTACAATATCGGCAACCCGGCGAACGAGGTCAGCATGCGCGACCTGGCGCACGGCGTGCGCCGCGCCTTCGCCCGGGTCAGCGGCGACGACCGCTACCTCGAGCACCCGATCCGGGAGATCACCTCGACGGAGTTCTACGGCGACGGCTACGAGGACTGCGACCGGCGGGTGGTCGACATCAGCGGCGAGCAGGAGCGGCTCGCCTGGCAGCCGCACCGTCCGCTCGACCACGTGCTCGACGAGACCGTCGGCTACTACTGGCGCAAATACGGCCAGCAGGCACCGCGGCGTCAGCCGGCCAGCGCCGTCGGCTGAGTCCGCCGCCATGCCCGGCCCGACGCGGCGGCGGCTCCTCGCGGCCACCGCCGCGGCCGGCGCCCTCGCCGCCGGCGGGCCGGCCCGTGCTGCCTCCCCGGGCCTCCAGCGCGTTGGCGCCGGCCTGCAATGGCAGGGCCGGCCACTCCACCTCTACGGCCCCAACTTCAACGCCTTCACGGGCGATCTCGGCCCGGAGCCGCATGTCGCCGAGATCGCCACCATAGCCGAGCTCTGGGGCGCCAACTGCGTGCGCCTGCTGGTGGCACCGGCCGAATATCGCGAACGCTCGCCGGAGGCCTTCTGGGCCCACCTCCTGCCGATCCTCGACGCCTGCGAACGCCAGCGCCTCTTCGTCATCCTCAACTGGTGGTGCATCGGCTGGCCCGGTGGGTCGTCGCAGGACATCGACCACTGGTTCCGCTTCGCTAACTACAACGACTCCTCGATCCCGCTCTGGACCCGTTTCTGGCAGGATGCGGCGACCCGCCTCGGCGACCGGGGCGCCATCGCCTTCAGCCTCTTCGACGAGCCGACCGCCCACTACAACCCGCCGGCCACCCGCTTCGACCGGCTCGACCAGTGGTACCACGTCCAGCCTCTCTACCAGGGCGTGATCGAGACCATCCGTGCCACCGGCGCCACCAACCTCCTCAGCGTGTCGGGTGGCCACTGGGCCAAGGATTTCAGCCGCTGGAACGAACGTCCGATCGACGATCCGGCCGATAATTACCTCGCCTCCTTCCACATGTTCGCCGGCGGCGAATGGGACGATTTCGACCGCCTCGTCGGCGGCCTCGACCAGGAGATGCCCTTCCTCTGCGGCGGCTGGGGCTACCTGCCGACCAACCTGCCGGCACCCCCCGACGCGGGCTTCACCCGCTGGCTCGAAACCCACGCCTTCCCCGGCGGCAGCTTCGTCGGCCACTGCCCCTGGGCCCACTCCATCTGGTCGGACCCCTCCGGCCTCGCCACCGGCTGGCCCAAGCCAGAACCCGCCACCCTCACCGCCTACGGCCACTACGCCAGGGCCCACATCCCGGACGGCCTCGTGCGGCCCTGAGGCTCCACCATCGATAGATCGAGCCGGGACCGAATTTTTCACGGTTCGCGAGCGCTTCATTCACGCTTCGCGAACGCCACCACTCGTAGGCCTTGATGCGCGGCGACGTATGGGACGCCGTCGCGGAGGAAACGAAGGTGAAGACAATGACGTACCGTTGCTTGGTTCTCGCCGGCATCATGAGCGTCACCGGGGCGGCCGCCCAGGCTTGCCCGGACTACTCGCTCAGCGGTGCCACTTTCTATCGCACCGGCGCCGATCTCTGGGTCCCGGAACGCCTGAGGGTGGTCGCCGGCGGCGAAAGCAACCTCGATGTCTGCCCGCTCCGTCAGATTGGCACCCGTACCGGCTGGACTGCCCGCCGGCCGGACTTCACGATGCACCTGTCCGAGGCCAGCGCCTACATGATCGACTTCGCGGTCGAAAGCCGGTGCGACACCGTCCTGCTGGTCAACACGGGCAACGGCAACTGGTTCTACAACGACGATGCGCTGGGCCGTGACGCCGGGATCACCCTGAACCAGCCGTCAGAGGGCTGGTACGACATCTGGGTCGGAACGTTTGACGGCTCGATGTGCGACGCGATCCTCAACATCGAGACGTTCGCGCGCAACTCGCGCAGCTTCTGAGCCTCTGCCCGGCGGACGCCACGACAGCGTCCGCCGGGCTTTCGCTTCGTCACGAACCATCAGTCGTCCGGCTTCGACGGTGTCTGGAGCTTGTCCTTCAGGCTATCGACCGCCTTCCTGGCGTTGAGCAACGGCTTGTTCGATGGAGCCTCGGATGTCGAACCGGCTCTCAGGGCCTCAATGGCCTCCGCCGCGTGCAACTGCGTGCCTCCGCACGAATATTTCCATTTGGCGCGCTGCAGGAGCGAGACGACCCCTGCGGTGAGCGAGCAGGCCGCCGACGTGCCACCGAACGGGACATAGAGGGGAGTGCGGGCGGTGCCGTGGGTCGGGGTTGGAACCTCCTCGAGCCGGTCGCCGAGGCGCCAGTTCTCCGGCCCGCCGACATGGATCGCCAGGACCGTCCAGTCGGAGAAGTCCGTCGGGCCAGGTTCTCCCGCTGGACTCATGGGCCACCCCGTCCCGGCTGCCAGCCCATGGTCCTTGACCCGCCGCCCATCCGCGTCGAGGCGCTGGATCCCGGCATGCAGGGTTTCCGCATCATCGCTCGGCGCCAGCAATGTGACGTCCGCGAGTCCGCTATTGTAGGAGGACGGCTTTTTCTTGGCGTTCACGGCACCGACGACGATGAGATTACGGATCCAGGGCTCCTTGTCCGCATCTTCCCTGTCAGCAGGATCGTTCTTGTCGTTGCTTCCGATCTTTGGCTTCTTCTTGGAGGCTAGTGACGCCGGATACTCGAGTTCGTCTAGGCCGCCATTACCCGCAGCGACGATGACGGGCATTTTCGCGACCACCTTGTCGAGCAGCCGCTCGAAAGTCTTTTGCTGTTTGAGAAGGCGCTGATCGCGGTCGATTCGCGTTTCGTGCCCGAATGGCGGCGCCTTAGACGCGTCCTTGTCGCCTGGCGCCTCATGCTCGCAGGGCCTTGCCTCGCTTGCGCGTTTTCGCGACCGCGCGTCATAAACCGTCCGCGGCAGCAGGATCGCGTTCGCCCTGTGCATCAAGGCATAGAGAATGCCGGCAATGATTGGCTTTATTTCCGGACCGAACGGCGTGTTGACCGCAATGATCTCGGCCTCCGGGTCCACGCCGTAGTATCGGATCGGCGCCGGATCGCCTTGGCCTTCCCGCGGCTTGAGCCATCGCCCGGCCACCAGCCCGGCGCAGGCGGTGCCATGCGGGCAAAACTCCTCCGAATAGGCGCCCGGAACGCGCCGCACTCCCCAATTTTCTCGCAATTCGGTTGCAATGTCGGCGAGGCACCCGTCCCCCTCGAGACCGAGCTTGTGCAAGTCGAGATCAAGGAAATGCTTGACGGGCGTCTCGGTCGGCTGATCGCCCGACCCACAGATTGTTTCATAGGTGGCGCCGTAGGGATGCGTGGCGAGATCGACAGACGCGACGATGGTGCCGGCCGGCAGGTTCGGGTGCAGCGTGGAGACGCCATTGTCGATGATCGCGATCCTCGGGTTGGCGCTCCCCATCAGCTCGCTCCACAGGGCGTCGTCGAATGTTAACTTACCCTTGATAGGCACACCCGGCTCCGGCACTGGCGTGATGCCGAGCACCCCTGCGTGATGCAGGTGCCAGAGATAGAAGCTGTAGAACCTGTCGAGATCACCGCTGGCCACGACCATCAGAACCACTCCCGCGTCGCGTCGGTCATCTGTCGCCTGAGCACCTGCACGAGCACAGGACAGACCCGCTTCGCCAGTTCGCGGCCGGCAGCGCTGTCGGAGGGATAGTGAAGCCCCGCGTACTCCCGGTTTTCGGCGACGCGTTGGGCGATGAAGAACAGTTCGTGCGTCGCCGGATTCTCCGGCAGCAGTCGGGTCATCACCTCGGCGACGCAAAACATCTGCAGGGCATGATTGCTCGGATAGGAGGCGTGCGGCGGGATATCGAGCATCGGGCGCAACATCGGCACCGACTCGCTCGGTCGCGGCCGCTGGAAAATGTCCTTGTAGACGAAGCCGATCAGGCCGGCGAGATCGAGGACGTTGATGATCAGCTCCTCGGTAACTTCGAATCCCGCGACCTCGCCGAGGCCGAGCGGACGAAGCAGGTCGGTGATATCGTCGAGAAACATCTGCTGGCGGATTTCGGCCTGCCGCATCGGATCACCCCTGAGCTCGGCCTGCATCTTCAACATGCACTGGATTTCCTTCCCCGTCTCACTCGGCGTCTCCGGGTAGGGCAGGACGATTCGATGCCAGCCGCCGTAAACTTTCGATGCGCGGTCGAAGAGCCGACGCAACTCCTGCCAGTTCTGCTGCTGGGTCGCCGGATCGCCGCGAGCCGCCAGAACCCCACGTGATCGGCTGCGACTCCGGCTGCGACTGCGCGAGCGACTTCGGCTACGGCTGAGCGATCTGCTGCGACCGAGCGAGGAAACGCCGCGCGACTCGGTGGGTTCGATTACACCGCTTGCATCAGTGGCGAACATGACCAGCTCGTGGCCCCGCCAGAGAAAGGCCTCGTCATATTCATTATCTGTGTATTGGCCAGGAACCGGCATCGTTTCGCCCCTTCCTTGTTCTGTTTTGTCAACTCCCCGTTCGTTCCAGCGCCGATCGGACGAGCTCGCGGGCCGCACCCGATGGCAGCGGATAGCCTGGATCGTCGACCTTCGCGGACGAGAGGTCGGGCTCGATCTCGCGCAAGCGTGCGAAGGTGCTCTCGGCGGCCTCGCTGTTCCCGGCCATCGCATAGCTGGCGCCGAGATAGCGCAAGGTCGGAGGATAGGGACTGCCTTGGCCGTTGTCCCGAAGCCGGATCGAGGCCTCGCCATGCCGGATCGCCCCTGCGAAATCGCCGCGTAGCGACTCGAGCATCAAGAGCGTCGTTTCGAAACAGTAGCGGTAGGGCAGGCACCGCCCGAGCTCCTCGGCCCGCAGTGCCGAGCGATAGGCGCGCGCGAGCTCGCCCGTGTAGAGGGCGTGGAGCGCCTCGCTGTCATGCAGCATGATGTGATCGGCACCGCTCGACCGGGCGATCGAAAGGAGACGTCCGGCCTCCTCCAGGTCGCGCAGCACGAAGCCGTAGGCATGGGCCAGCAGCGCCAGGGTCAAGGGGTTCTGCGGGTCCAGCTCGAGCGCGCGCCGGGCGTGCTCGCGTGTCTCGTCGCGGAGGCTTCGATGCTTCGTGCTGCCGCCTACCGACGCCATCGGGTCGAGGGCAAAGGCGCCAAGATAGGCGTGCCAGGCGTGAAAGACGCCGCATTCGAGGAGACTCGTCGCCCGATCGAGGCAGCGCCTCGCCCCTTCGACATCGGTCGTGCCGGCGCCGAACATCTTGTGGATCGCGGCGCGCACTTGAATGATCGCCAGATGCCGTGCTGTGGCGCGCGACGGCGCGTCCGCCGCCAACGACCGAAGGATCTCCTCGGCCAGCCGGCAAACGACAGCGGCCTGCAGCGGCCGCTCGGCCAGCGCGTCGAGGCCCGTCTCAGCGTCAAGCCGCAAGGTGCGCCCCATCAGGACTCGGCCATCCGACGCGTGAACGAGCTGCAGGCAAAGGATTGAGGTGTCGTCCCCTCCCTGCGCTCGCAACGTCAGTAGCGCGTCGGGCGCCTCGTCCTCGATCGAGGGCCGGAGAGAGAGCCGGCGATGATCGAAGATCTTTACACCTCCATGATCGTTCAACGTGTTCACCAGCCGGTCGAGCAGGCATTCGCCGGCGGCGAGCAGTGCAACCTTGGGAGATACCGCAGCCACCGGCATAAGTGCCAGGCGCACAACCGCCGGATCAACCGCCCGGGGCGCAGTAGGCAGGCTCGCAACAACCGGTCCGATGGATGCAGCGCGGGCGGGCGGCGGTGCCCGCTCGAGCCGCAAACGCTGCTCCCGCAACCAGTCCTCGAAACCCTCCTCACCGGCGATATCCATGCCCTCGAGCAGGCTCTCGCCGTTGAGCGGTGCATCTGTTTCGGCCGCCTCCAACGCATCAATCTCGACGTCGCCGAGCAGCAAACCGACTCTGTCCTCCTCGCAGCGCAGGATGGGCACGCCGGCTTCCGCAAGGACCGCGCGGAGATTGGCAAGCTCGCGACGCAGGCTGGAGCGCGCCTGCATGGGCGCGCGACTGCCCCAGAGCTTGTCCTGCAGCCACGCACGGGTCCGCAGGCCATGTGGGGAAAGCGCCAGCATGGCAAGCAATGCCCGGCTTTTTCGGCTGGCGATCCGCACATCGCACCTTGCTCCGTCCTGCAGGCGGAAAGGCCCGAGAATCGAAAGCCTGTGCTTCGCGCGCACCAAGGAGACGGCTGAGCTGATCAAATTGCTCGATCCGACTATAAGGTTGATTTAATATGTCATTAATGAACGCTTAACGCAAGTGCCGGCGTTGCGCTGCTTATTCGAGCGGCTCACCGGATTACATTCGTCATTTCATTTCAAACGGTTGAAGTTAATATTTCACGCGAGTTCAGAGGAAAGCGACATTTGAGCATCCAGGGATGACTTTTGGCATTTGAAGTCGGCGACGCCCTTCCGCCGCACCACCAACTACCTATGCTTGCCGGGAATTAACCAAAGGTCCCGAGCCCGGGGCTGCGGGAGGAAACACCGAAATGGCGCCGCGCCGGCGGTATCGCCTGTCGCTGCTCGTCGTGCTCGCCCTGCTGCCGTGGTCCGCCGATGCAGCGGCGACCACGCTCACCGGCCCGGCCGAGGTCATCGACGGCGACACCATCCGCCTCGGCGCCACCGTGGTGCGGCTCGCCGACATCGACGCGCCCGAGCTCGGCCAGCAATGCGACGGCCCGCCGGCGCTGCGACGCTGCGGCGTCGTGGCCGCCACCCGCCTCGCCAAGCGCGTCGCAGGCGAAGCCGTGACCTGCGAGGTCAGCGGCCTCGACGACTATGGCAGGTCCATCGCCATCTGCAGCCATGCGGGCCAGGACCTCTCGGCCTGGCTGGTCGCCGAAGGCCTCGCCCTCGCCTTCGTGAGGTACTCGGTCCGCCTCGTTCCCCTGCAGGAGGAGGCCGAAGCCAAGCTCGCCGGCCTCTGGCAGGCGAGCCTCGAGCCACCCTGGGAATACCGCGCCCGCCGCTGGCAGGCGGCCGGGCAGGCCGCCCCGGACGGCTGCGCCATCAAGGGCAATATCAGCCAGAGCAGCGGCGACCGCATCTACCACACACCCTGGTCGCCACATTACGACCGGACGAGGATCACCGAGAGCAAGGGCGAGCGCTGGTTCTGCAGCGAAGGCGAGGCCCTCGCCGCCGGCTGGCGCCCGCCGCGGCAGTGACCCGCGTGGTGCCACACGCTCATCGGGGAAACCGCCTGCGCATATGGACGATCGTGAGGATTTCCACGACGTCGCCATTGATCTGGTAGTGGACGCGATAGGGAAGGCCCGGGATCACCAGCGCACGGGTTGCATCGCCGCGCCAGCCAGCCCCAAGAGCCGGGAACTGCTCGAACAGCCGCACCGACTGGAGGATGCGAAGGACGACCCGGTCGGCGGCAACCGGATCGTCCTGGGCTATGTGGTCGCGGATCTGTCGGAGATCGTCCACCGACTGTCGACTGAACTCGATGGTCGCCAACCGATCAGTGCTCGAGGTCGAAGGCTTCCCAAACCGCTTCAGCGGGGATGCGCTTCGACTGGTCCTTCATTTGCTCCCGGCCCTCGGCGATCTTCTCTTCGACCCACTCCAGATACTTCGGGTCGACGGAATCCGCCTGTTCCGCGGCAAGCTCGGCCAAGCGCGTCTTGTCGGATGTTTCCTTCATGCCCCGAGCATACCACTTTGCTTCCGCGGTCGAAAGTCCGGCCCGCTCCCCGAGCGTCACCCCCCTACTCCACCGGCCGCCCCAGCAAATCCGCGTACATCGCCCAGAACCGGTCCAGGTCGATCCGGCGGATCACGGTCGTCGGCTGCGTCCCGATCGGCGGGTTCTTGGTGTGGCCGAGCGAGCGGCCGTAGTCCGGGCCGAACTGGGCATTCACGTCGAGATGGACGTCGATGCTGTCGGTGACGATGGATTCGTCGAGGAGATAGGCGACGGCGATCGTGTCCCAGACATAGGCGGTGGCTTCGGGGTCGTCGGCGAAGCGCTTCTCGTAGGTCGCCTCGAACATCCGGGCCACGGGCGTGTCGTTGGCCGTGATCGCGTCGAAGACGGCCTTGTCGAAGGCGGCGGTGTCGGTGACGTCGAGCGGCACCACGACATGCTCGACCGGTGCCCGCACCACGATCTTCGCGGCCTCCGGATCGAACCACCAGTTGAACTCGGCCGCCGGCGTGACGTTGCCCGGCACCTCGACCGCGCCGCCCATGTAGATGATGCGCTTGATGAGCGGGACGATCCCGGGATCGGTGCGCATCGCCAGCGCGATATTGGTGAGCGGCCCCACGGCGAGGATCGTCACCTCGTCCGGGTTGGCGCGGATGGTGTCGATCAGCCAGCCGACCGCGTTCTCGTCCGCGACCTTCACCGCGCTGGCGAAGCCGTCCGGCGGTGGCGTCAGCTCTTCCCGGCTCTTCGGCTCGGGCGTGCGCCAGGCGCCGGAATAGCCCTTGCCGTAGAGCGCCTGCTCGGCCTCGAGCATGGCGGCGTCATGCAACAACGGGTAGTTGGCGCCGGCATAGACCTCGACCTCGCCGGCGAGCCCCATGCGCTCGACCGCGCGCTCGGCATCCGCCACCTCCTGCATAAGCCACTGGTTGCCGCTCACCACGGTGATGCCGAGCAGGTCGATTTTCCCCTCCTTCATCGCCTGGGCGAGCATGACGAAGGCCTGGCCGTCATCGCCCATGGTGTTGAAGTCGGTGTCGAAGATCACCTTCTCCTGCGCCCAGGCAGTGGTGCCGACACCCAGCAGGGCAGCGGTCAGGACGGCGGTGGTGTAGCGACGCATGATTGACCTCCCCGAGTCTTGGTTAAACCCAAGATCGATCACGCGACGCGGATGTTCAAGCCCGGCGAGGCCCGCCGTCAGCCGTCGTTCGTGCCGACGCTCGCCGAGGCGAGCCGGCTCAGATGCAGGCGCCGGACGAAGGCCATAAGGAAGAGGCCCGTGAGCACGAGCACGATGGTCGGCGCCGGGGCGCTGTCGAGGAAGAAGCTGAGATAGGTGCCGAGGAAGGTGGCGAGCACGGTGACGGCGATGGCGGTCACCAGCATCGTCCCGAAGCGGCGGGCGAGGAGGAAGGCGATGGCACCCGGGGCGATCAGAAGACCCACGGCGAGGATGATGCCGACCGAGGAAAGGGTTGCCACGATGGTGAGCGAGAGGATCACGAGCAGGCCGTAATGCAGCCACGCCACCTTGAGCCCCGAGGCCCGCGCCTGCGCCGGATCGAAGGCGTGCAGGAGGAAGTCCTTCCACTTGGCGAGCAGCACGAGGGCGACGCCGGCCGAGATGGCGCCCGAGGTCAAAAGGTCCGCCCGCCCCACCCCCAGCATGTTGCCGAAGAGGATGTGGTCGAGATGCTGGTCGGACTCGATCGAGGTGAAGAGGATGATGCCGATGGCGAACATGCCGGAGAAGACGACACCCATGACGGTATCCGGCTTCACCCGGCTGTTGTGCGCGAGATAGCCCGTGACGAGCGCGCAGGTCATGCCGGCGCCGAAGGCGCCGACGATGAGCGGCAGGCCGGCGACATAGGCGAGCACCACGCCCGGCAGGACGGCGTGGCTCACCGCGTCGCCCATCAGCGCCCAGCCCTTGAGGACGAGAAAGCAGGAGAGAAGCGCCGTCGGGATCGAGATGATGAGGACGATCCAGAAGGCGTTCTGCATGAACGGGAACTGGAACGGCAAAAGGAGGTCGGCGACGCTCAAGGTGCCGCCTCATTTGCCTCGCCCGGCCCCGGGGCCAGCGCCGCTTCCGCCCGGCGCCGGGCGGCGAGCAGCCCGTGCCGGGGTGCCAGGAAGAAGGCCACGAGGAAGATCACCGTCTGCAGCGTCACGATGATGCCGCCGGTAGCGCCGTCGAGGAAGTAGCTGGCATAGGCGCCGAGCGCCCCGGTCGAGGCACCGATCGCCACGGAAAGGACGAGCAGCCGCTCGAAACGGTCGGCGAGCAGATAGGCCGTGGCCCCCGGCGTCACCACCATGGCGATGACGAGGAAGGCGCCCACGGTCTGCATGGCGGCGACGGTGCAGGCGGCGAGCAGGACGAAGAACACGGCCTTCAGGAGGTCGGGCCGGAGGCCGATCGCCCGCGCGTGGTTCTCGTCGAAGAAGGTGACCATCAGGTCCTTCCACTTGGCGAGCAGGACGGCGAGCGAGACGAAGCCGATGATGGCGAGCTGCAGCGTGTCGGCGGCATCGATGGCGAGGATGTTGCCCATGGTGATGGTCTGGATGCTCACCGCCATCGGGTTGATCGAGACCATGAAGAGGCCGAGGCCGAAGAACGAGGTGAAGATCAGGCCGATGATGACGTCGACCTTGAGGCCCGAGCGCTGGTTGAGGAAGAGCATGGCCCCCGCGGCGAGCCCGCCGGCGACGAAGGCGCCGAGCGCGAAGGGCAGGCCCAGCATGTAGGCGCCGGCGACACCCGGCACGATGGAGTGGCTGAGCGCATCGCCGATGAGCGACCAGCCCTTGAGCATCAGATAGGCCGAGAGGAAGGCGCAGACCCCGCCGACCAGCGCCGAGACCCAGATGGCGTTGGTCATGTAGCCGTAGTCGAAGGGCTGCAGCAGCAGCTCGATCAAAGCTTGCGGTCCTTGCCGTTCGTGCCCGACCGCCAGGTCCGGCCGCCATAGCGCACGAGCGGCCGTTCGTCGTCGGTGATCACGGTGAGCCGGCGCGGATCGTCGTCGTCGTGCAGGTGCTCGCCGCTCAGCGTGAAGTGGCGGAGCACGCCGCCGAAGGCACGCTCGAGATTCTCGCGGGTGAAGACCAGCTCGGTCGGCCCGTCGGCGAGCACCGTGCCCTTGACCAGCACGGTGCGGTCGCAGAACTCGGGCACGGAGCCGAGGTTGTGGGTGGCGACCAGCATCACCCGGCCCTCGTCGCGCAAGCCCTTGAGCAGGCCCACGATCTGCTCCTCGGTCTTGACGTCGACGCCGCTGAACGGCTCGTCGAGGAGAATCACCCGGCCCTCCTGGGCGAGGGCGCGGGCGAGGAACACGCGCTTGCGCTGGCCGCCGGAGAGCTCGCCGATCTGGCGCTTGCGGTAGTCGCTCATGTTGACCCGGGCCAGCGCCTCGGCGACCGCGGCCCGATCCGCCGGCCGCGCCCGCCGGAAGAAGCCCATGTGGCCGTAGCGGCCCATCATCACGACGTCCTCGACCAGCACCGGAAAGGCCCAGTCGACCTCCTCGGCCTGCGGCACATAGGCGACGAGGTTCTTCGCCAGCGCCTCGCGCACGCCGACGCCGAGAATGCGAATCTCGCCCGCGGCGATCGGCACGAAGCCCATGATCGCCTTGAAGAGCGTCGACTTGCCGGCGCCGTTGACGCCGACGAGGGCGGTGATCGTGCCCGTGGGAACGGCGAAGCTGGCGTGGCGCAGCGCCGTGTGGCCGTTGCGGTAGGTCACCGTGACGTCCCGGCCGAAAATGCCGCTGCCAGGCTCGGCTGCGTCCCGGCCACCCGCCCCGGCGATCGCCGTCTGCGGCACCGCTGCGTTCATCCGCCGCCGCCCTCCAGCCCCGTGGCCACCGTTTCGGCAGTCACCCTGAGCAGGTCCAGATATGTGGGCACTGGCCCGTTCGCCTCGGACAGCGAATCGACATAGAGGACGCCGCCATAGGCGGCACCCGTCTCCCGCGCCACCTGCTCGGCGGGTGCGGTGTTCACCGTGCTCTCGCAGAAAACGACCGGTATCTGGTGATCCCGGACGGCATCGATCACCTTGCGCACCTGCTGCGGCGTGCCGACCTGGTCTGCGTTGATCGGCCAGAGATAGAGCTCGTGCATGGCGAAATCACGCGCGAGGTAGCTGAAGGCGCCCTCGCAGGTGACGAGCCAGCGCCGGTCCTCGGGAATGGCCGCGATGCGCTCGCGCAAGGGCTCGATGGTTTCCCGGATCAGCGCCTTGTAGGCCTCCGCATTGGCTTCGTAGGTCACAGCGTTCTCGGGATCCTGCGCCACGAAGGCGTCGCGGATATTGTCGACATAGACGAGGGCGTTCTCGAGCCCCATCCAGGCATGCGGATTGGCCTTGCCCTCATAGGCGCCCTCGGTGATCGAGGCCGGCTCGATGCCGTCGCTCAGGACGACGGCCGGCACGTCGCCGAGATTGGCCAGGAACTGCTCGAACCAGCGCTCGAGACCGAGGCCGTTCCAGAGGATCAGGTCGGCGTCGTGCGCCCGGACGATGTCCTGCGGAGTCGGCTCGTAGCCGTGGATCTCGGCCCCCGGCTTGGTGACGGAGACGACCTCGGCGGCGTCGCCGGCGACGTTCTGCGCCATGTCGGCAAGGACGGTGAAGGTCGTCACCGCCTTCAGCTTCTCCGCAGCGGCAGCGGTCCCCGTGGCACCGGCACCGAGGAGGATGCCGGCCGCAACCGAGGCAAGAATGACCCGCCGCACACTCCCGTCGATCACGTCCGCGTCTCCTTCACCAGAATTGCTGCCGCATGTGCCTGCGGTTCACGCATGGCCTAACTGATATAGCCAAGGCTAACTTTAGGTCAACAGGCTGGTTCGTTGAGCAGCACCTCCCTTGACCACGACGAAGCTGGATCGATTCGAAGCGGTGCGACATGTTATAGACGTTGCTATGAAGCCCTACGGCGATTAACAAGCACGCCCCCGCCGGATGGCAGGCACCAGATGGCAGGCAGATGACGAGCAGCAGCGTCACAAGATCCCCGGCACCGGAGACGGCCGGGAACGACGAGCCGGCAGCGCCGGGCCTGGTCGCCAAGGAAACCCATGTCGAGGCGTTCCGCCATGTCCGTGCCGCCCGGCGCACCGAGCTGGTCGAGGATTATGTGGAGCTGATCGCCGACCTCATCGACGATGGCGGCGAGGCGCGACAGGTCGACATCGCGGCCCGGCTCGGCGTGGCGCAGCCGACCGTCGCCAAGATGCTCAAGCGCCTGGCCGAGGACGGGCTGATCCAGCAGCGCCCCTACCGCGCGGTCTTCCTCACCGAAACCGGCCGCGGCCTCGCCGAGGAAACACGCCGGCGCCACCAGATCGTCGAATCCTTCCTCCTGGCGCTCGGGGTCAGCGCCGATATCGCCCGGGTCGATGCCGAGGGCATCGAGCACCACGTCAGCGACGAGACCCTCGACGCCTTTCACCGCTTCGTCACCGAACGCTAGCCCATTGCCGGAACCCGCCATGCCGACACCGCCCGAGGGCGCCCCCCTGCTCGAAGCGGCGACCAGCCTCGTCGCCCACCTCCTCGAGCGGCTCGACCTGCCGCTCGCCGTTCGCCTCTGGGACGAACGGCGGGTCACGGCCCCGGGCGCCGGCCCGGACGTCGACGAAATCAGGATCGTCGGGCCCGGCGCCCTGCGCTCCCTCCTGCGTCGCCCGACCCTCGACACGCTCTTTCGGCTCTACGTCACGGGCGCCGTCGAGCCCGTCGACCACGACCTCCTGGCGCTGATGAACCGGCTGCAGGGCGAGGCCAAGCGGCACCGGGGCCGCCTTCGCCACGTGCTCGCCGGCTTTCCCTGGAACGCCGCCCGCAAGCTCGCCTTCGCCCCCTCGCGGGCGGGGAGCGTCACCCATGCCTATGCGGGTGACGAGGAGGCGCGCGACAGCCGGTCCCGCGACGACAAGCGCCTCGTCCAGTTCCACTACGACGCCAGCAACGACTTCTACCGGCTCTTCCTCGATGCCGAGATGGTCTATTCCTGCGCCTATTTCGACACCTTCGAGACCGATCTCGATACCGCCCAGACCGCCAAGCTCGACCTCATCTGCAAAAAGCTCCGCCTTCGCCCCGGCGAGCGGTTCCTCGATATCGGCTGCGGCTGGGGAGCCCTCGTCTGCCATGCGGCCCGCCACTACGGCGTCACCGCGCATGGCGTCACCCTGTCCCAGGCGCAGCTCGACCTCGCTCGGGCGAAGGTGCAGAGCCTGGGCCTCGGCGACCGCGTGACCCTGGCCCTCGAGGACTATCGCAACCTCGACGGCCAGTGGGACAAGATCGCCAGCATCGGCATGTACGAGCATGTCGGGATCGACAACTACCCGCGCTATTTCAAGAAGCTCGGCAAGCTCCTGGCCCCCGGCGGCATCCTGCTCAACCACGGCATCACCCGCCGCGCCAAGAAGGAGAAGAAGGCCTTCCGCCGCCCGTCAGCCAGCCGCCGCATCATCCTGCGCTACATCTTCCCCGGCGCCGAGCTCGACCATATCGGCCACACGCTCGAGGTTATGGAGACCGCCGGGCTGGAGGTCCACGACGTCGAGGGTCTCCGCCGCCACTACGCCCGCACCTGCCGGCTCTGGCACGAGCGGCTGATGGCCCGGCGCGACGAGGCGATCGGCCATGTCGGCGCCGAGCGCTTCAGGATGTGGGCGGCCTACCTCGCCGGGGTCGCCATCGGCTTCGACCGCGGCCCGCTCCGGCTCTTCCAGGTCGTCGCCACCCGCCAGGCGCCGGACGGCACGTCACCTTTGCCACCGACCCGCGCCGACCTCTACACCGATTCCTGACTAGTCCGGCTCGGGCCGCCGCGACCGCAGCGTCTTCACCCGCGACCGCACGGCCTTGCCCGCGAGCCGCCGCTCGCGGCTCGCCCGGGTCGGGCGCGTCGCCCGCCGGGCGATTGGCAGCTCCTCCGCCGCCCGCACCAGTGCCGCCAGCCGCTCCCGCGCATCCTCGCGATTGCGTTCCTGGGTGCGATAGCGGCGCGCGTCGATCACGAGGACCCCGTCCCGGCTCAGCCGCCGCCCGGCGAGGCGCTCGAGCCGCTCGCGCACGGCCTCCGGCAGGCTCGGCGAGCCGCGCACGTCGAAGCGGAGCTGAACCGCACTCGACACCTTGTTGACATTCTGCCCGCCCGGCCCCGAGGCGCGCACGAAGGCTTCGACGAGCTCGTGCTCGGGAATGGCGATCCGGTCGCTGACGATGAGCATGGCACCCATCCTAGGCGCCCCGGATAGCGCCGGCTACACGGCGGCCTCGCTCAGACCCGCCAGCATCGCCACCGCCTCGTGCGTCAGCTGGCCGTCGAAGATCGCCACCTCGTCGAGCCGGCCGTCGAACGCGTCGGTGATCTTGTTGCCGGTGCCGCGGGCACTGGTCCAGGCGAGTGCGCCCAGCACCAGCGGCTCGGCATTGCTCTCGAGCCCGCCCGTATAGGCCGAGCGCGCCACCTCGGCCCCGTCGAGCCAGAGGGCTGCCCCGCCCTGCCCGAAGGTGAAGGCCACATGATGCGCCTCGCCCGCGGTGACCACGCCGTCCGCCGAGCTCAGCACATGGCTGCTCGAGCCATCCTGCAGCCGGAGCACCAGCTGATCCCCGTCCAGATAGAGGCTGACATCGCCGCCCCCGCCATAGCCCGATGCATCCTTGCTCAGGAGGCCCTGCCTGCCGTTCAGGTCATCGGCCGCGAACCAGAGGGAGACGGTGCCCTGGGCGAGCGCCAGGGGATCGGCATCGCCCTTGCCGAAGGGTGCGAGCAGCTCCTCGATCTCGTCGATCAGGTCGTCGAGGATCAGCGTGTTGCCCGCCGGCGTCGGGTGGACGCCGTCATTCGTGTAGGTGTCGACGCCGGCGTCGAAGACCGCCCCCAGGAAGTCCGCGTAGTAGGCAGCACCGTGCTCGGCGGCCTCGTCCGCGAAGATCTGGTGGAACGCCTCGGCCTGGGCTTCGGTCGGATAGCCCTTGCCCGCCTCCGCCCACTGCGCCGGGCTGCCGGCGAGCAGCGTCGCCACCTCGTTCTGGTCGAGCAGGTTCATGATGCCGTGCAGCTTGGCCTCGACCGTCTCGAGCGCCAGCTTGCTCCGGCTGTCATTGGTGCCGAGCGCCACGAGTGCTGCGTCCGGCAGCGGGTTGCTGCCGTCGGCGAGATAGGCCTCGAGCCGGTCGAGCCCGCCGACCACGGTGCTGCCGCTCTTCGAGAGATTGATCAGCTCGACGTTCCAGCCGGCCTCCGCCAGCCGCGGTGCCAGCTGGCCTGGGATCGTCTCGCTCGCCGCCATGCGCGGCGAGGTCGGCGTCGAGAGGCTGTCGCCGAGGATCATGAGCCGGATGGGGTCGCCGCCCGACGGTACCAGGAGATAGTCGTCCTGCCCGTCGAGCCGGACGGCGCCATCGTCGCCGACCAGGCTCGCCGCACCGAGGCCGACGCCGCCGCGCAGGCCGGCATCGCTCGAGCCCAGCGCATCCGCCGCCTGGCTCCCCGCCGTCTCGGCGAAGCGCCAGTGCGCGATGCCGCCGAGCCCGGCCACCAGCGCCCCGTAATCGCCGCCCGGGACCGGATCGGGGACCGGGTCCGGTGCCGGATCCGGGTCGGGAACTGGATCTGGCCCAGGATCTGGCTCGGGGTCGGGGTCGGGATCCGGGTCGGGGGCCGGCCCCGGCTCGCCGAAGACGGCAGCCGGCACCTGGACATACCACGTGCCGTTATAGGTGATCGTCGTCGCCGCCTCGCCGTGCCAGATCGTCTTGCCGTCCCGCGGCCCCACGTCCTGCGTGCCGGCCGCCGGGTCGAGCGCCGTGCCGTTGACGGCCACGCCCAGGATGTCGAGCGCCCGCGCGGCCGTGTCGTGATAGTGCTCGATCGCCACCTCGTGCGGTGCCCCATCGTCGAGCCCGGCGACCGTGAAGGCGAACTCGGTCGCCGACGCACTGGTCACCCGCGCCTCGCCGACCACGGCACCGTCGACCAGGAGCTTGAACTTGGCGAAGTCCGAACCCGGCGCTGCGGCCAGCGTCAGGACGATCTCCGTGTCGCCGCCGTCCCCGGTCGGGCCTGGATCGGGCACAGGTTCGGGCGTTGGGTCGGGCGTGGGGTCGGGGGTCGGGTCCGGCACCGGCTCCGGGTCGGGCTCGGGGTCCGGATCGGGATCGGGCGTCGGCTCCGCGCCGAAGACGCTCGCCGGCACGTCGACCTCCCAGGTGCCGTTATAGACGATCCGGCCGGCGTCAGCCCCGGCCACCAGCACGCGGCCGTCATGCGGCCCCACGTCCTGCACGCCCTGGCTCGCCTCGATCACCGTGCCGGCGATGGTGACGCTCTCGATGGTCAGGGCCCGTGCCGTGGTGTCGTGGTAGTGCTCGACGCCGATCCGGTGCGCCACCGCCGGGTCGACATCCTCGAGCACGAAGACCGTGTCCGTCGGCGCAGCACCCCGCACCACCGCCTCGCCGACCACCCGGCCGTCGAGCAGGAGCCGCAGCTTGCTGAAATCGCTGCCGGCAGCCGCATGGGCGCGAACGGTGATCGTGACCTGGCTCATGGTGCGGATCCGGTTGATGAATGCGGCCCCTAATCGAGCATTTGGCGAATGGTTAATTCAACATTCATCATGCCCGCCGGCATGCACGGGCATACTCGCAAGGGCAGACGGGCGCCCGCGCGGCCGCTACGATGCGCCCGCCATCACAACGGGCCGCCGCATCGGGCCATCGCATCGGGAAGGAAACCATGGCGGAAATCGTCGCCACGCCGGCAGCGCTGCCGGACTGGGCAGAAGGCCTCGTCAACCTCGCCTCGCCGCGCCTCGGGACCGCGGCGGTCCGCTGCTCGGACGACAGCTTCGCCGCCATGGACCGCATGCTCCAGGACGGCCCCGCCGTCTTCGAGCCCGGCCGCTACGACGCCTTCGGCAAGTACATGGACGGCTGGGAAACCAAGCGCCGGCGCCATGGTGGCCATGACTGGTGCGTCGTCCGCCTGGGTGCCCGCGGCACCATCCAGGGCGTCGACCTCGACACCAGCCACTTCACCGGCAACTACCCGCCCGCCGCCTCGCTCTGGGCCTCGGACAGCGAGGCCGAGCCGGGCGACGACGCGGCGGAGTGGACCGAGATCCTGCCCGCCACCAGCCTCGGCCCCTCGGCCCAGCACTATCTCGAGGTCGAGCAGGCCGGCCCCTGGCGCTGGCTCCGGCTCAACATCTACCCCGATGGCGGCATCGCCCGGCTGCGCGTCCTCGGCCAGCCCGCCCCGGACTGGAGTGCTGCGGGCGACGGCCCGGTCGAGCTCTCCGCCCTCGTCAATGGCGGCCGGGTCATCGCCTACAACGACGCCCATTACGGCAATGTCTGGGCGCTGCTCAGCGCCGGCCGCGGCCGCGACATGGGCGACGGCTGGGAGACCAGGCGCCGGCGCGAGCCGGGCAACGACTGGCTGATCCTCGCCTTGGGCGCCGCCGGCACGATCGAGCGCGTCGAGGTCGACACCGCCCACTACAAGGGCAACTACCCCGACCGCTGCTCGCTCCAGGCGGCACGCGTCACCTTCGGCACCGACCGCTCGCTGGTCACCCAGGCCATGTTCTGGCCGGAGCTCATGGGCGAGCGCCCGCTCGGGGCCGACGCCATCCACGTCTTCGCGGGCAAGGACCTCGCCGAGCTCGGCCCCGTCACCCACGTCAAGCTCAACATCCACCCCGACGGCGGCGTCAGCCGGCTGCGCATCTGGGGGCGCCGGGCATGACCATCGAGCTGCACCCCCAGCCGCTCACGCCGGAGGCCTTCGCCCCCTTCGGCCACGTGATCGAGGCGGACCCGAAGACCGCGCGCCAGATCAACGCCGGCACCACCACCCGCTACCATGCGCTGGCGATGGCCGATCCCGGCCCCGACGGCAAGGTCATCATCAATCTCTTCCACGGCCTGCCGCGCCCGCAGCCGATCGTCATGACGCTCATGGAGCGCCACCCGCTCGGCAGCCAGGCCTTCGTGCCGATGCAGCCACACCCCTGGCTCGTCGTGGTCGCCGAGCGGCCGGAGCCCGAAGCCTTGCGCGCCTTTCTCCTGCGCGGCGACCAGGGCGTGCAATACGCCAGGGGCGTCTGGCACCACCCGCTCCTCGTCCTCGCCCCTGCCCAGGACTTCGTCGTCGTCGATCGGCAGGGGCCGGGCGTCAACTACGAGGAGGTGGTGCTGCCGGAGGGCGCTGCCCGGCTCATCGTCCCGGCGGACGTCGCCGGGATTTGATGCCGCCTCGATTGTTGCTAGGAACAAGGGTGCCGGACCGGCCGGCCTGGACGGGAGAAGAAACGATGCGGGCCTTCCTCGCGAGCCTTGTCGCCACCGTGGTCATCGCGGCCGGCGCCTATTTCCTGATCGGCGACTTCCAGCGCTCGGTCCAGGAGGCGTTCGCCACCGACCCGTCCGTCCGGCTCTAGGAGCCGAACGGACGGGTCTCCCGCCTCAGCGGCGCCAGATCTCGCCGTCGATCTCGCCGGTCAGCTCGGGATAGTCGGCCACGTGGAAGACCGGCTCCTGACCGGCCTGGCGCTGCGCGAAGTAGTCCTTCGTCAGCTTCACCACCGTCCCTGACAGCAGCACGATGGCGATCAGGTTGATCGTCGCCATCAGGCCCATCGAGGCATCGGCGGTATCGAACACGGTCGCCACCGCCTGCACGGCGCCCCAGACCACCATCCCCAGCACGACCACCCTGAGGACGGTGATGCCCGTCTTGTTGCCGACACCCAGATAGGTCAGCGCGTTCTCCGCATAGGAGTAGTTGCCGATGATCGAGGTGAAGGCGAAGAAGAAGATGGCGATGGCGATGAAGGGACCACCGAAGACGCCGATATGCTCGACCAGTGCCGCCTGGGTGAGGGCCGTGCCGGTGAGCTCGTTCTCCGGCCCCATGACGCCGGAGAGCAGGATCAGGAGTGCGGTCGCCGTGCAGACCAGGAGCGTGTCGATGAACACGCCCAGGGCCTGGACGAAGCCCTGCGACGAGGGATGATGCGGCTGCGGCACGGCGCAGGCGGCGATGTTCGGGGCAGAGCCCATGCCCGCCTCGTTCGAGAAGAGCCCCCGCTTCACGCCGTTGAGCATGGCCGCCGCCAGACCGCCGGTGACCCCGCCCGCCGCCTCCTCGAGACCGAAGGCGCTGGCCAGGATGTGGCCCAGCATGCCCGGTACCTCGCCGATGTTCATGATCAGCACGATCACGGCGAGGAGGAGATAGATGCCCGCCATGAACGGCACGACGAACTCGGCCACGGTCGCGATCTGCCGGATGCCGCCGAAGATGACGATGCCGGTCAGGGCGGCGATGGCGATGCCGGTGACCACGGGCGGGATGCTGAACGCACCCTCGACCGCCTGGGCGATCGAATTGGCCTGCACCGCGTTGAAGACGAGGCCGAAGGAGAGGATCAGCGCGATCGAGAAGATCACCGCCGCCCAGGGAGCGCCGAGCCCGCGGGCAATGTAGAAGGCCGGGCCGCCGCGATACTGGCCCTCCTCGTTCTTGACCTTGAAAAGCTGGGCGAGCGTGCTCTCGGAATAGGCGGTCGCCATGCCGACCAGCGCCACCATCCACATCCAGAAGATGGCACCAGGGCCGCCCAGATAGAGAGCCACGGCGACACCGGCGATATTGCCCGTGCCGACCCGGGAAGCGAGGCTGATGGTCAGTGCCTGGAAGGGCGTGATGCCTGCCGCATCCGTCTCGCGCGAGCCGCGGATGACCCGGAACATCTCGCCGAAATGGCGGAACTGGATGAAGCCGAGCCGGATGGTGAAGAAGATCCCGACGGCCAGCAGGCCGTAGATCAGCACGTAGCCCCAGAAGATCGTGTTCAGGAAATTGATAACCGCGACCATGGCGCCCTCCTTGGCGAGGAGGCGCAGCGCTTTTGCTTCGGGAGAGCATGCACCACGCGACGTTTCCGTCGTCGACTATGCCCGCCAATTGAAGCGGCGCAAGCGCGACTATGAAAAATCCGTAACACGAATGTCACGCTGCGCGTGCCAATAGCCGTGAACGCATTCGTCTCGGCAATGGCGTCGCACCCCCCGATTCCATCTATCGCGGTGCAGCGGCCGGACATATTCGCTGAAGGCGAGGCCCGAACGGCTGCGGCCCGGGTCCTCGAGAGTGCGGAACTGGATGTCGGGTCATTTCCCGGTCGGCAGGCGGTCGGGGTGCGCCCGGCACGCCCAATGGGGAAGGAATCGCGCCGATGGGAACCATCACAACGTCGGATGGGGTGAGCATCTACTACAAGGACTGGGGCACGGGCCAGCCTGTGGTCCTCAGCCACGGCTGGCCGCTATGCGCCGACAGCTGGGAAGCCCAGGCCTTCCATCTGGCCTCGAACGGGTTCCGCGTGATCACCCACGACCGGCGCGGGCATGGCCGCTCGAGCCAGCCCTGGGACGGCAACGACATGGACCACTACGCCGACGACCTGGCGCAGCTGGTCGAAACGCTCGACCTTCGGGACATGATCCTCATGGGCTTCTCGACCGGTGGCGGCGAGATCACCCGCTATGTCGGGCGCCACGGCACCGGCCGGGTGGCGAAGCTCGGCCTGATCGCCGCCGTGCCGCCGCTCATGCTGAAGACGGCGGAGAATCCGGGGGGCCTGCCGATCGAGGTCTTCGACGGAATCCGCGAGGGCTCGATCGCCGATCGCTCGAAGCTCTATCGCGACCTCGCCAGCGGCCCGTTCTTCGGCTTCAACCGGCCGGGTGCCGCGGTCAGCCAGGGCATGATCGACGCCTTCTGGCTGCAGGGCATGATGGCCGGTCACAAGAACGCCTACGACTCCATCGCCGCCTTCTCGGCGACCGACTTCACGGCCGATCTCCCGAAGTTCGACCGGCCGACCCTCATCCTGCATGGCGACGACGACCAGATCGTGCCGATCGACGCCTCGGCCAGGGCTTCCGCGAAGCTGGTCCCGCACGCGAAGCTCGTCGTCTACGAGGGTGCCCCGCATGGCCTCACCGATACCCACAAGGACCGGTTGAACGCCGATCTCCTGGCCTTCGCGCGCAGCTGAGGCCCGGCCCGACACAGCCCTGAGGGGGCTGCCCGGCCGGGGCTACTCGGCCGGGACCGCCCCCGGCGCCTCGCCCGTCGCCCGCTGCTCGCGCGCCCGGATCTCCTCGGCCCAGAGGTCGTGATGCGCCTCGGCCCAGTTGAGGTCGACCTCGCCCGAGCCCATCGCGTCGAACGCCCCCTCCATGCCGATCGAGCCGATGTAGATGTGCGCCAGGATGACGGCGACGAGAAGCATCGACAGGACCGAGTGGACCATTTGCGTCGTCTGCATCCCGCCGACATCGGCGACCACGGTGAACGGGAACATGAGCACGTAGCCGGTGGCGGCGATCGCCCCGCCCATCAGCACGACCGACCAGAAGATCGCCTTTTGCCCGCCGTTGAACCGCCCGGCATGGGCATGGCCGTGCCCGATGATGCCACCACCCGCGGCCAGCCACTCGAGGTCGAGCCGGCTCGGGATGTTGTCCCTGACCCAGAGCACGAGCATCAGGAGGATGCCGAGCGTGAAGGGGAAGGAGAGGAAGTTGTGGGCAACCTTGCCCGCATCCGAGAACGCCGAGAAGGCCTCCGGCCCGATCAGCGGCAGGAGGAGGTCGCGGCCGAAGGCAATGTTGAGCCCGGTGATGGCGAGCACGATGAAGCTGGTCGCCGTCAGCCAGTGGGCGAAGCGGTCGAGCCCGTTGAAGCGAGTGATGGTCTCGCCGGAGCGCCCGCCTTCGATCGGGATGCGGCCGCGAATGAGGAAGAAGAGCAGGAGGATCGCCAGCATCCCGC
This sequence comes from Alphaproteobacteria bacterium, assembly GCA_030431615.1. Lineage (GTDB taxonomy): Bacteria > Pseudomonadota > Alphaproteobacteria > Geminicoccales > Geminicoccaceae > SLRI01. The sequence continues at coordinate 1,300 of JAUIID010000011.1, read as the reverse complement.
CCATGGCGATGCCGCCGATCCAGGGCGAGGTGCCGCGCCAGAAGTCGCGCCATTCCTTGCCGGCGGGCTGGATCAGGGTGGCGGCCCGCTGGTCGGGGATGCTGACCCGGCCGGTCAGCGGCCCCTGCCCCTGCAGCTCCTGCATGAGCTGCAGCTCCGCATCCGACGGGCGGCCCTGGTCCTGGACCTGCGCAGCGGCCGGCTGGGCCAGGCCCAAGAGCAGGGCCAAGAGGCCGAGCGCCAGGCAGCGCCGGAGCATCGTCATGTAACCGTCCTTGCTCGCCATCTCACACGCCCTGGCTGTCGGGATAGGCCGTCGACCAGCCCCAGGCGCCCGAGCCGTAGCCCCGGGTCACCACCCGCTCCTTGTAGATGGCGGCGATGATCTCGCCGTCGCCGGCGAGCAGCGCCTTGGTCGAGCACATCTCGGCACAGAGCGGCAGCTTGCCCTCGGCCAGCCGGTTGGCCCCGTAGACCGCATATTCCAAAGGCGTGTTGTCCTCTTCGGGACCGCCGGCGCAGAAGGTGCATTTGTCCATCTTGCCGCGGCCGCCGAAATTGCCGAGCTGCGGGTATTGCGGCGCGCCGAACGGGCAAGCGTAGAAGCAGTAGCCGCAGCCGATGCAGAGGTCCTTGGAATGCAGCACCACCGCGTCGGCCGTGGTGTAGAAGCAGTCGACCGGGCAGACCGCGGCGCAGGGCGCGTCAGTGCAGTGCATGCAGGCCATCGAGATCGAGCGCTCCTTGCCCATCTCGCCGTCATTGAGCGTCACCACCCGGCGCCGGTTGATGCCCCAGGGCACCTCGTTCTCGTTCTTGCAGGCAGTGACGCAGGCATTGCACTCGATGCAGCGCTCGGCGTCGCAGAGGAACTTCATGCGGGCCATGGTTCGTCTCTCCTTGTCGAGCTCGCTCAGGCCGCCTCGATGCGGCAGAGCGTGGCCTTGCCCTCGTGCATCGCGGTCACCGGGTCATAACCGTAGGTCGTGCAGGCATTGGCGCTGTCGCCGAGCACGATCGGATCGGCGCCCTCGGGATATTTCGCCCGCTGGCTCTCGCCCGACCAGAAGCCGGCGAAGTGGAAGGGCATGAAGGCCACGCCCTCGCCGACCCGGTTGGTGACCAGCGCCTTGACCCTGGCCTTGCCCTCGGACGGGCCGAAGACCCAGACCATGCCGCCATCCCTGACGCCGAGCCTCTCGGCGTCCGCCGGGTTGACCTCGATGAACATCTCCTGCTGCAGCTCGGCCAACCACTTGTTCGACCGGGTCTCCTCGCCGCCGCCCTCGTACTCGACCAG
>JAUIID010000236.1 GCA_030431615.1 Alphaproteobacteria bacterium | reverse complement strand
CAGCGCCATCAGCGCCACGCTCGGTCCCCTGGCCCTTGCCGCTTCGCGGCCGGCCCGGGCCGCCACGCCGAGCTTCGGCTTCGCCGAGCTCGCCGCCGGCGTCGACGAGCAGCACCACGTCGCCGACGGCTACAACGCCGGCATCGTCGTCCGCTGGGGCGATCCGCTCACCGCCGACGCGCCCGAGTTCGATCCCATGAACCAGACGGCCGCGGCCCAGCTGCAGCAGTTCGGCTACAACAACGACTTCCTCGGCTACTTCCCGCTCGACGGCAGCAGCGAGCACGGCCTCCTCGGCGTCAACCACGAATACACCAACGAGGAGCTGATGTTCCCGGGCGTGGCGGCGCAGATCACCAAGGAGGATCCGCTCGCCTATGCCACGGCGGAGATCGTCGACATCGAGATGGCTGCCCACGGCGGCTCGGTGGTCGAGGTCGTGCGCGAGAACGGCCAGTGGCGCTATGTCAGGGACAGCCCCTACAACCGCCGCCTCACCATGGGCGAGGGCCACACGCCGATGGAGCTGACCGGCCCGGCCGCTGGCCACGAGCGGGTGCAAACCGTGGCGGATCCGGATGGCCGTACCGTCTTCGGCATGCTCAACAACTGCGCCGGCGGGCAGACTCCCTGGGGCACCTGGCTCTCGGCCGAGGAGAACTTCCACGGCTACTTCACCGGCGCCCTGCCCGAGGGCCATGCCGAGGCGGCGAGCTTCGAGCGCTATGGCGTGCCGGGCGACTGGTATGCCTGGGGCAAGTTCCACGACCGCTTCGACATCTCGAAGGACCCCAACGAGGCGAACCGGTTCGGCTGGATCGTCGAGATCGATCCCTACGACGCAGAGTCGACACCCAAGAAGCGGACGGCGCTCGGCCGGTTCAAGCATGAATGCGCCACGCCGATCGTCATGAGCGACGGCCGGGTGGCGATCTACATGGGCGACGACGAGCGCTTCGACTACATCTACCGGTTCGTCACCAGCGGCAGCTACGACCCGAACGACCGCGCCGCCAACCTGACGCTGCTCGACGAGGGCGAGCTCTCGGTGGCGCGGTTCAACGCCGACGGGACCATGGAATGGCTGCCGCTCGTCCACGGCCAGGGGCCGCTCACCGAGGCGAACGGCTTCGCCAGCCAGGCCGACGTGGTGATCGACGCCCGCATCGCCGGTGACCTCCTGGGCGCCACGCCCATGGACCGGCCGGAGGATGTCGAGCCCAACCCGAAGACCGGCCGCATCTACGCCATGCTCACCAACAACACGCGCCGCACGGCGGAGCAGATCGATGCCGCCAACCCGAGGGCCGACAACGCCTTCGGCCACATCGTCGAGATGACGCCGCCCGATGGCGACCATTCGGCCGGCACCTACACTTGGGAGATCCTGGTGCAGTGCGGCGATCCCTCCATCGCCGAGGTGGGCGCCACCTTCAGCTCGGCGACGACGAAGGACGGCTGGTTCGGCATGCCGGACAACTGCGCCTTCGACGGGGAAGGGCGGCTCTGGGTCTCGACCGACGGCAACAGCGACAAGGGCACGGGCCGGTCGGACGGGCTCTGGGCGATGGAGACCGAGGGCGAGGCGCGCGGCACGTCCAAGCACTTCTTCCGCTGCCCGGTGGGTGCGGAGCTCTGCGGCCCGGTCTTCACCGCCGACGACCGCTCGCTCTTCGTGGCCGTGCAGCACCCGTCGGACGACACCGACGGCTGGGCGGCTTTCGGGCGGCTCTCGACCTTCGAGGACCCGGGCACGCGCTGGCCCGACTTCGAGGACGGCATGCCGCCCCGGCCGTCGATCGTCGTGGTGACCAAGGACGACGACGGCACGATCGGCAGCTGACCCGTCCTTGACGAAGCGGTGCGGACGTCTGTCCGCACCGCTTCGCGCGGCCCTGCGCCGTCGTCATCGTCCTGCCTTGTTTGGAGCCTATCGAAACTCGCATCCAGCGAGGATCGGGCTCGCGGCCGGCTGCCCGGGCCGCGAGCCGCCCCAAACACGAGGAACCGACGATGACGGACATCAAGCGATCGCGGCTGTCTGCGGACGCGTGGGACGAGCTGCACTTCCCGCGCCCCGGGGTCCAGGAGTTCGACCGGGTGGTCGAGCGCGCCATCTCGCGCCGCGGCTTCCTCGGCGGTGCGCTCGCCTTCGGCTCGGGTGCCGCCGTGATGGGCACGTCGTTTCTCCAAGGCACGAGCGCACTGGCGCAGCAGACGTCGCGCTTCGCCTTCGCGCCCATCGCGGCGCAGACCGACGGCACGGTGCACGTGCCCGAGGGCTACAAGTGGCAGGCCCTTGTCCGCTGGGGCGATCCGCTCTTCGGCGATGCCCCGGCCTTCGATCCGGCGAAGGGCGTCCCCGCCGAAGGCTCGGACCGCGTATTCGGCGAGAACACCGATGGCATGGAGCTCTTCTCGATCGGTGGGCGCGAGATCCTCGTGGTGAACCACGAGTACACCAATGACGCGATCAACCTGCCGCATACCGCCGAGGGCCTGCCGGAGAATGCCGAGGATGTGCTGACCCTGCAGAATCTGCAGGGCGTCACGGTGATGGAGATCGTCGAGGGTGCCGATGGCTGGACGGTCGTGGTCGATGGCCCGCTGAACCGGCGCATCACCCACAACACGAAGATGCGGATCGATGGCCCGGCTGCCGGGCATGATCTGATGAAGACCGAGGCCGACCCGACCGGCACGGCGTCGCTCGGCACGTTCAACAATTGCGGCTCGGGTCGCACGCCCTGGGGCACCTACCTGACCTGCGAGGAGAACTTCAACGGCTATTTCGGCGCCTCCGGCGAAATGCCGACGGACCAGACAGTGGCCGCCGGCTACCAGCGCTACGGCATCGGCGCCAAGGACTCCGGCTACAACTATTTCCCCTTCGATCCCCGCTTCGACGTGTCGGTGAACCCGAACGAGCCGCACCGTGCTGGCTATATCGTCGAGATCGACCCGTCCGACCCTGCATCGACGCCGGTGAAGCGGACGGCGCTCGGCCGCTTCAAGCACGAGAATGCCGCCACGGTGCTGGCCCCGGACGGTCGTGTGGTGGTCTACATGGGCGACGACGAGCGCGGCGAGTTCCTCTACCGGTGGGTTTCGCGCGACATCTATGTCCCGGGCGGCGACACCTCGACTTTGCTGTCCGAGGGCACGCTCAGTGTGGCGAAATTCAATGACGACCTCTCCGGCGAATGGGTGGCGCTGACGCCCGAGGCCACCGGCATGTCGGCGGCCGAGATCGCCATCTTCTCGCGCACCGCGGGCTCGGCCGTGGGGGCGACGACGATGGACCGCCCGGAATGGGTTGCGGTCAACCCGCTTGCCATCGAGGCCTATTGCTGCCTGACGAACAACAGCCGCCGCGGCACGAAGGCCGATGACGGCAGCATCCGCACCAATGCCGGCGGCGATCCGATGACGGTCGATGCGGTGAACCCGCGCGAGGCCAACAATTACGGCCAGATCGTCCGCTGGCGGCCCGCCGACAACGACCACGCCGCCGAGGCGTTCGCCTGGGACCTCTACGTCATGGCCGGCAACCCGAACGCCCATGCCGACGGACACTTCGCCGGCAGCGCCAACATCAACGAGGGCAACCTCTTCAACTCGCCCGACGGCATGGTGATCGACTCGACCGGCCTCATCTGGATCCAGACGGACGGCGACGACTCGAACGAGGGCGAGTTCCTGGGCATGGGCAACAACCAGATGCTCGCGGGCGACCCGGTGACCGGCGAGATCCAGCGCTTCCTCACCGGCCCCTTCGGGTCCGAGGTGACGGGCCTCTGCTGGTCCTCTGATCGCCGGACGATGTTCGTGGGCATCCAGCATCCGGCGGCCCCGTTCCCGGATGGCGAGGGGACCCTGCCGCGGTCGTCCATCGTCGCGGTCAAGCGGGCCGACAACCTGCTGGTCGGCTGACCGACGGCCATTGCGACGTGGCAGTGGCGGGCCATCCCGCCGCCGCCCGCCGGCTCTCAGTGGCCGGCCGCCGGGACCATGACCTGGGCGCCGCGCCTCGGCTGCGACCGGGTGTCCGGGGTCGCGCAGGCGGTCGCGGAACGCCTCAGGATCGCCACGCCGTAGACGAGCGCATAGATGGTCATCAATGTCTCGAAGGTTTCGGTCGAGGAGAAGATGAAGATTTCGGCGCCCAGCGGGAACCAGATCGCCACCCAGAGGAGCGTGCGGGGCGGGCAGAGTGCCCTGAGCCAGGGCAAGCGCTCGCCGAACAGATCGTCGAGGACGAAGGCGGCGATCGTGCCGAGCAGGATCGCGGCACCCATCGCGTAGTAGATCGGCGTCAGATAGCCGTTCAGGAAGTTGTGCGCGTTGGTTTCCTGCTGGTCATTGTAGGTCATGAAGAATTCGGGCGACTGCCAGGCGAGATAGGTCTGGCCCCAGCTGATCTCCTCCATACCGACGATGAAGGCCGCCGCCCCGGCCAGCGCCGCGCCGAGGGCGATGGGGCCGGCGCCGGGTGACCCTGGCCGGCTGCGCGCATGGCGCCAGGCGGCGAGCCAGAGAAGCCCCGCCGTCAGGACGAAGCCGAGGGCATGGCCGAGGTCGATCACCCCTTCCTTGGCATAGAGCACGCAGACGCCGGCCGTGCCGGGCAGGCTGACGAAGCAGGCGAGCGAGTAGGCCAGGATGGCCGATCCGGCGAGTGCCGAAAGCCCGGCCCCGAGGCCCACGGCAGCGCGGGAGGGAGCGCCGGCCGATCGGCCGGCATGCGCCGGCTGCCAGCGGCAGGCGTACCAGCCGACCAGGGCACCGAAAAAGGCGAACTGGGCGGTCATGATCAGCATGTGGGCGGCGAAGCTGCCGACCTTGATATCGGTCCGGAACTCCTCGATCTTGACTAGCTCGACGTAATGCGTCTGCGGCAGGCTGTAATACCAGGCGTTGACGGCCCAGAAGGCCGGGACACGCCATACCACCGCCGCGAGGCCGACAAGGGCGGCGAGGACGAAGAGCGTGAACGCGCCTGCCGCGAATCGATTGGTGCCACCAGCATGCATCGTCCTGCCTCCGCGGCTCTACCGGAGGGTCATCCGGTCGGCGGCAGAGCATCGTCGATATCTGACAAGAGCAGGTTAACGCGTCATGACAGTTGGACGACAGGCGGCCTCGGGTACGGGTCGAGCGTAAAGGCCTGCCGTCGCCTTGCCCCTCCTCAGCTGCCGGCCGCGGCGACGATGACCTCGGCGCTGCGCCGGAGCTCGGCCGTCTCGCCGGGTGTGAGGGTCGGCCAGAGCGTGCCGACGATGCCCCGGCCGCCGACGATCCGCGGCAGCGACAGGGCGACGGGGCCCACGCCCTCCACCTCGTCGCCGAGCATCGAGACCGTGAGCACCGCCCGCTCGTCGCTGCGAATCACGCGGCATATGCGGGCGAGGCCGCCGGCAATGCCGAACCATGTGGCACCCTTGCCCTCGATGATGCGGTAGGCGGCGCGGCGCACGGCATCGTCGATGCGCGCCCGGACCGCGTCGTCCAGCGGCTTGCCGACCTGCCGCCCATACTCGCTGACGGCGATGGAGCCGACATCGGCGCTCGACCAGCAGAGCACCTCGCTGTCGCCATGCTCGCCGAGGACATGGGCATGCACCGACTGCGGTGCCACGCCGAGATGCTGGCCGAGGAGCGCGCGGAAACGCGAGGTGTCGAGGATGGTGCCGGAGCCCACGACCCGGGCGGCGGGCAGGCCCGACAATCGGGTGGCGACCATGGTCATCACGTCCACCGGGTTGGTGGCGATCAGCAGGACCGCATCGGGTGCGGCCGCCAGCACCGGCGGGATGATGGCGGCGAAGACCTCGGTGTTGCGGGCCAAAAGCTCGAGCCGCGTCTCGCCCGGCCGCTGCGACACGCCGGCGGCGATGATGACGACCGCGGCACCACCGAGATCGTCGTAGTCGCCCGCCACGACCCTGGTGCTGAAGGCGAAGGGCGTGGCGTGGAGGATGTCCTCCGCCTCGGCCACGGCCCGCTTCGGGTCATGGTCCACGAGCACGATCTCGCTGGCGACGCCGGCCAGCACCAGGGCGTTGGCCGCGGCCCCTCCGACCATCCCGGCTCCGATGATGCCGACCTTCATGATATTTCGCTCCGCCTGCCTGTTGTCGGGACAACATGCTTGCCGGACGACCCGGTGCCGTCAACCCGCGACCCGGCCGGCGTGCCACGGCGCGGCAGATTCGAACGGTTCCGCCTCTTCCGCGAGGCCGGGCTCGACATGCCCCCTCGACTCATATGGTCGCAGACCATTAATTGATCCCATTGTCGGGGAGGGGGCGGAGAATGATCGACTGGCTGGTGGATACACTGCGGACCTATCCCCAGCTTGCTTCAGCATCGGCAACGTCACGGCGACCCTGCTCGCCGGCGTCGCCATCGCCCAGCTCGGCATCCAGATTAACGGCGACGTCAAGAGCACCTTCTTCATCCTCGTTCTCTTTGCCATCGGCTTCGGCGTCGGCCCGCAATTCGTGCGCGGCCTCGCGAGCCGGGGCATTCCACCGACGCTGCCACGCCACCATGAGACCTGCCTGATTCCGCAAGTCGACAACAATCACGAGTTCCAGGGAGCTTCGCCAATGTCCCCCACCCAAGACGTTTCCGCGATCGACTTCAGCGCCTTCGAGCAGCTCAGCCCGTTCGAGATCAAGGACGAGCTGATCAAGCTCGCCCGCAATGAGGCGGAGAAGTCGGCGCTGGTGTTCCTGAACGCCGGCCGCGGCAACCCCAACTGGACCGCGACCCACGCCCGCGAGGCCTTCTTCCTGCTCGGCCAGTTCGCCGTGACCGAGACGCGGCGGACCTATGACGACGAGGACGCCGGCATCGCCGGCATGCCGCCGCGCGACGGCTGCCACGGCCGCCTGGTCAAGTGGCTCGCCGCCCATGCCGACGCACCCGGTGCCGAGACGCTCGGCAACGCGGTTGCCTTCGCCATCGAGAAGTTCTCCTTCAAGGCGGACGCCTTCGTCCACGAGTTGACCGACAGCATCATCGGCGACAACTACCCGGTGCCGGACCGCGCCCTGGTCCACAACGAGGCGATCACCCACGAATATCTCATGTGGGCGATGTGCGCCGGCCACCGGCCGGACGTGAAGTTCGACCTCTACCCGGTCGAGGGCGGCACCGCCGCCATGTGCTACATCTTCAAGGCGCTGAAGAACCAGCGCCTGCTCAATGCCGGCGACACCATCGCCCTCGGCACGCCGATCTTCACCCCCTATCTCGAGATGCCGCACCTCGAGGATTACGGCCTCAACACCATCTTCGTCCGGGCCGAGCAGGAGGACCGCTTCCAGTTCACCGACGAGGACCTGAAGGCGCTCGAGGACCCGAAGGTCAAGGCGCTCTTCCTCGTCAACCCGGGCAATCCCTCGGCCGGCGCGCTCTTCCCCGAGACGGTCGAGAAGATCGTCAACCTGGTGAACACCAAGCGGCCGGATCTGATGATCCTGACCGACGACGTCTACGGCACCTTCGTGCCGGGCTTCCAGTCGCTGCTCGGCCACCTGCCGCGGAACACCATCGGCGTTTACTCCTACTCCAAGTATTTCGGCTGCACCGGCTGGCGGCTCGGCGTGATCGCCGTGGCCGAGGACAACATCTTCGACGCGAAGATCAAGGAGCATCCCGAGGACATCCAGAAGCTCCTCGAGAAGCGCTATCTGGCCCTGACCCCGACACCGCGCGACATCAAGTTCATCGACCGCATCGTCGCCGACAGCCGCGACGTGGCGCTCAACCACACGGCCGGCCTCTCGCTGCCGCAGCAGGTCATGATGGCCATGTTCGGCCTGGTCGAGATGATGGACGAGGCCAAGGTCTACCAGCAGGCCTGCATGGCCATCTGCGACCGGCGCTTCCGCCTCCTGGTCGAGGGCATGGGCATCGAGGTGAACCCGCCGCCCGAGTACGACCGCTATTACGGCCTCATCGACTTCGAGTTCTGGCTCAGGAAGTATGTCGGCGAGGAGGTCGTCCAGTGGCTG
>JAUIID010000010.1 GCA_030431615.1 Alphaproteobacteria bacterium | reverse complement strand
GATGGCTCAATCAAGGGAATTCTGGCGCCCGGAGATGTTGAACCTGTGGTGTTGCCACGATCCAACGTCAGGGCGATCGGACGACAGAATTCGACAGCTTTGCCGCAGGTTCGCACCATGACGCCCGCCCCCCGATCACCGGGCGCGGCGCTGCCTATCAGCTGCGCCCGAGGTGCTTCTCCAGCAACTGCCGCGTCATCGTCAGTGCCGCCTGGAGCTGGGCGAGCCGGGCCGGGTCCGGGTCGCCATGCTCCGCGACCAGCGCCAGCTCGGCCAGCGAATCGGCACCGATATTCGCGGCCGCGCCCTTGAGGCGATGCGCCTCCGCCGCCCAGGTGGCGGCACAGCCCATCGCCCGGTGCATCTCGCCGAGATAGCGGTCGGCGGTCAGGAGGAACATGCCGCACAACTCCTGCTCGAGTGCCCGGTCGTCCTCGGCGAACGACGCCAGTCGGGCGAAGTCGAAGATTGCGCTCATCAGCTCTCGTCCTGCTGCCTTGGCGCCGGCGAAGCGGTCGCCGGCAACTTCTGCCCGGTCTATCATCGAGGTCTTAACGCTTGGCTAACGCGGCCCGCCGGGCCGCAGCCGGCCACCTTGGCAGCCTGGAGCGACCCATGCTCTCCGGAACGGTCCTCACCACCCGCGCCATGGCCGAAGTCGATCGCGCGACGATCGCCTCCGGCATCGCCGGCGACCGGCTCATGGAGAACGCCGGTGCCGCGGTCGTTCGCGCCATCACCGAACGACTGCCGCCGGGCCGTGTCCTCGTGCTCTGCGGACCCGGCAACAATGGCGGCGACGGCTATGTCATCGCCCGCCGGCTGGCGCTGGCCGGCTGGCCGGTCAGGGTTGCGGCCCTGGGCGATCCGACCCGGCTCAGGGGCGATGCGGCGCTGGCCGCCGGCCGCTGGACCGGGCCGATCGGGCAGCTCTCCGACCCGGTGCCCGGAACGTTCGACATCCTCGTGGACGCGCTCCTCGGCGCAGGCCTCGACCGGCCGCTCGATCCGGCGCTCGGCGAGCGGCTGCGCGAGCTCGCCACCGGCCACCCGCACGTGGTCGCGGTCGACGTGCCCTCCGGTGTCGACGGCACGACGGGAACCGTGTCGCCCGGCACCCTGCAGGCCGATCTCACCGTCACCTTCGCCTGCCCGAAGCCGGCCCATCTCCTGGAGCCGGCTCGCTCCCTGATGGGCGAGATCCGTTGCGTCGACATCGGCATACCGGCGTCGGTCGTGGCGGCTCACGACGCCGGTCTGCGCGTCAACGGGCCCGCCGAATGGCTCGGCCGGCTGCCCCGGCGCACGGCGCAGGGGCACAAATACAGCCATGGCCATGCGCTGGTGCTCGGCGGCGGCGCCACCTCGACCGGTGCCGCCAGCATGGCGGCGATCGCCGCCGCCCGGGTCGGCGCCGGTCTCGTCACCGTCGCGGCCCCGCGGGATGCGCTTTCGCTCTATGCCGGCCATGCGCCGACCCTGCTGACGCGCCCCATGGAGAACGCGACAGATCTGGCACACCTCCTGGCGGATCGCCGCTTCAACTCCATTCTGGTGGGGCCGGCCTTCGGCCTGGGTCGGCAAACCCTCGCCATGGTTGAGCGCGTGCTCGCCGCCGATCGGCCCTGCGTCCTCGATGCCGATGCCCTGACCGCGCTCGGCCGGTCCGGCCGCCCGATCCACGAGCGGAAGCTGCCGGCGAGCGCCGTGCTCACCCCTCACGACGGCGAGTTCGAGCGCCTCTTCCAGATGGCGGGCGACCGCCTCGAGCGGGCCGGATGGGCCGCTGCCAGCGCCGGTTGCGTCGTCCTCCTCAAGGGCGCCGATACCGTCATCGCCGCACCCGATGGCCGGGCCCGCATCAATGCCACCGCCCCGCCAAATCTCGCGACCGCCGGGACGGGCGATGTCCTGGCCGGTCTGATCGTCGGCCTGATGGCGCAAGGCCTGCCTGCCTTCGATGCGGCATCAGCCGCCGCCTGGCTGCACGCCAGGGCTGCCGAGCGGTGTCCGACGCCAATGCTGGCCACCGATCTGGCGAGCCGGGTCCCGCAAGTCCTCGGCGAGCTGGCGGCAAGCACTGCGCCAAGCCGCACGGATGAAAGCAGGCCACTTGCGCTCTAAGCTAATATGCGCAATTATTTTCACGCATAAGTAGTGGATTCTACCGGATCGGCCGCGTCTCGAAGCTGCCATGACCTCCCCTCGCGCCGGACCTCTGTGTGTCGCTGGTGTCTGAACCGCCGAGCCTGCTGCCGTCGGCTCAGTCGCTGCTCGATGCCCTGCCCATCGCGGCCGCTCTTCTGGAGAGCGACGCTGCTTCGCCCGGCAGCGTCCGGGTGGTTGCAGCCAACGCTGCCTGGCTCGACCTCTGGCAGGACAGCGCCCTCGCCATCGAGACAGGGCCCGCCGCCCAACGCGAAACCGGCTTCGTAACCGCCACCGACTTCACCGATGCAGCCGCCCACATCGCCGATCGGCGCGTCTTCGATCGCGAGGTGGCGCTCGATTGCGGCGGTCCCTCCGTCCTGCGGCTGCACGGCCAGCCGGCCGGTCCCGCCTATCTGATGACCGCAGCACCGGTCGAGGACCCGGACACGCTGGCAGAAGCGTGGCCGGGTGCCGAGTCAGGACCACCGCCCACGTCGTTTCGCTACTTCGCCGAGCTGGCGCCCGATGGACAGTGGCGCATCCTCGCCTGCGAGCCGAAGTTCAGCCGGGTGCTGGGCATCGCGGCCACGGGCGACGGCTGGCTGCACCTCGCCGAGCGCGCGGCCCGCCCGGCGCTGCGGCAGCGCCATCTGGAGCTCCTGAAAGGGGTAGCCCAATCCACCACCTATCGGTTGCGCCGCTCGGCCAGAAGCAGGGTCACGCTGCACGACACGGCGCTGCCCGTGCTGCATCCGGTCAGTGGCGAAGTGGTTGGCATCCAGGGCAGCGTCCGGATCGTCGACCCGCCGCCAGAACCCTTGCCCGACGGAGCGACCGCGCGGACGACCGCCGCGCAGGCGGACATCAGCACACTGACCGGCGCGCGGACGGCAGTCGTCGAAGCGCTCGCGGCACTGGGCGTGCCGGCAATCCTCGTCGATGCGGCCGGCCACGTCGCCGCTTACGCCGGCGATCTCGCTGCGGTGCTTGGTCAATCACCCCAACCGGACATCGGACAGCCGGTCCACTCGCTCCCATTGCCGGATGCCACCGCGATCGCAAGGTTCGTCGCCGGCAGCGCCGACCCGGCAACCGAGCCATCACTGACGGTGCCGGCCGGCACCCCGGCGCATGCCGCACCGCGACTCGTGCTGCGGCGCCTGTCGCTGTGCGACGAGGAGCATGTGCTGCTGACGTCGGCTGGCGACGGCTCACCCCTGCGCTCGCTGCGCGACACGCTCTATCACGACCCGGGCACCGCCCTGCCCAACCGCTTCCTCTTCCTCGACCGCCTGCGGCAGGCCGTGGCGAGGGCCGCCCTGAAGGGCTCGGGGCTGACCGTCATGGTCCTCGGCATCGACCGGCTGAACCTCGTCGAGCGCTCCTTCGGCCGGGCGGCCATCGACCGGCTCCTGACGATCGTCGCGCACCGCCTCGAACAGGCGATCGGCAGTCTCGACACCCTGGCACGCACCGACGAGATGCGCTTTGCGGTTCTCGCCTTCGGTCCCGAGGGTGCCGACGGCGCCACCAGGCTGGCCCGCGCGCTGCTGGACGGGCTGCGGCAGCCCGTAACGGTGGAAGGCCGGGAGATCGCCGTCAGCGGTATGGTCGGGATCGCCGTCTTCCCGACCGACGGTGATCAGGCGGAAACCCTGCTCGACAACGCCGAAGCGGCGCTCGACCGGATCCCGGCCGGGCGCGGCCCGACCTTCCAGTTCTTCAGCAATGCCATGAATGCCGTCTCCTTCGATCGCCTGATGCTGGAGCGACAGCTGGTCGAGGCCGTGGAACGCGGCGAGTTCCTCCTGCACTACCAGCCGCAGCTCAGCTTCGCCTCCTCGCGCATCGTCGGCATGGAGGCGCTAATCCGCTGGCAGCACCCGGAGCTGGGCATGATCCCGCCGGCGGAGTTCATTCCGCTGGCCGAGGAAACCGGCGCCATCATCGCCATCGGCGAATGGGTGCTCGAGGCCGCCTGCCGCGAGCTCCAGACCTGGTTCGACGCCGGCATCGCCCCTTTGCGGCTCGCGATCAACATTTCCGGGAAGCAATACAACAACCGCAATCTCGTGCCGCATGTCCGCCAGACGCTCCAGGCCACGCGGTTTCCGGCGCGCCTGCTCGAGTTCGAGCTCACCGAGAGCGTCATCATGGAGGACGTGATCGACGCCACGCGCCGCCTGGGAGAACTCGACGAGCTCGGGATCAGCCTCGCCGTCGACGACTTCGGTACCGGCTACTCGTCGCTCTCGTACCTCAAGCGCTTTCCCATCCGCTCGCTCAAGGTCGACCGTTCCTTCGTCCGCGACATCGCGCACAACGAATCGAGCGCCGCGATCGCCCGCGCGATCATCGCCTTCGGCTCGGCGCTCGGCCTCAAGATCGTCGCCGAGGGCGTCGAATCACCGGAGCAGTACGAGATCCTGCGTGGCTGCGGCTGCCACGAGCTGCAGGGCTACCTGTTCAGCCGGCCGATTCCGGCGGAGGAGGCCTACAAACTCGTGCTCGGCAGCCGCCAGATGACGCTGTCCGGCCGCGTGGTCGACTAGACCGGTGTCACTCGGCTCGTTCAGCCGCCCGTCACGCTCATGTGGCGCGCCAGCGCCGGGCGCTTGCGGCGACGGTCGATGACGAAGTCGTGGCCCTTGGGCTTGCGCTCGATGCCGGCCTCGATGGCCGCGATGACCGCGCCGTTGTCCTCCGCACCGCGCAAGGGTGTGCGCAGGTCGATGGCATCCTCCTGACCGAGGCACATGTACATCGTGCCGGTGCAGGTGACCCGGACGCGATTGCAGGACTCGCAGAAATTGTGGCTCATCGGCGTGATGAAGCCGAGCCGTCCGCCGGTCTCCTCGACCCTGACATAGCGGGCCGGGCCGCCGGTCGAGTGATCGAGCTCGGTGAGCTTCCAGCGCTGCTGCAGGCGGGCGCGAACCAGTGACAGCGGCAGATACTGGTCGGTACGGTCGCCATCGATGTCGCCGAGCGGCATGGTCTCGATCAGGGTGAGGTCGTAGCCCTCCGCACCGCACCAGGCGAGCATCTGGTCGAACTCGTCCTCGTTGACATCCTTGAGCGCCACCATGTTGATCTTGATGGCGAGCCCGGCGGCGCGCGCGGCCGCGATGGCCTGCATCACCTGATCGAAGCGACCCCAGCGGGTGATCGCCTCGAAGCGGCCGGGCCTGAGCGTATCGAGCGACACGTTGATGCGGCGCACGCCGGCGGCGAACAGCCCCTCGGCATGGCGCCCGAGCTGGCTGCCATTGGTGGTCAGCGTCAGCTCGCCGAGCGTCCCGGGCCCCGAACCCAGGCGACGGCCGAGCGCCTCGATCAGCGACATCACCCCACGCCGGACCAGCGGTTCGCCGCCGGTCAGCCGGATCTTGCGAACGCCGGTCGCGATGAACGCGTCGCACAACCGCTCCAGCTCCTCGAGGCTGAGCAGGTCCCGCTTCGGCAGGAAGGTCATGTTCTCGGCCATGCAGTACACGCAGCGAAAATCGCAGCGGTCGGTGACCGACACCCTGACATAGGATATCTGCCGGCCGAAGCCGTCGACGAGCATGTTGTCCTCCGAACTCGAGCGCCAGTTGGCCGGCATTCCCGGCTTACGCATTGTGCCTAAAGCTAATACGCTCCACCCCACTTGTGAATGGAGCAACTTTCGCGCGGACGCCGCCCGCGGCAATTCCGCCAGCCTGTCACCCGAAAGGGCGCATATCGCATGAGGCTCGGGTTCCTCGCCGCCGACACGCCGGATGCCGGACGTGCGCGGAACGATCTGATGGCCCGCTACGCGTCGGTGGACCCGGATTCGGCCGATGTCGTGGTGGCGCTCGGCGGCGACGGCTTCATGCTGGAAGTGCTGCATCGGTTCATCGATCGCGACGTCTCGATCTACGGCATGAATCTCGGCACGGTCGGCTTCCTCCTGAATGCCTACACGCCGGACGACCTCCTCCGCCGCATCACCGGGGCGATCGCGGTCGACCTCTATCCCCTGCGCATGTGCGCTGAACGAGCCAGCGGTGGCGAGGTGCGTGGGCTCGCCATCAACGAGGTCTCGGTCTTTCGCCAGACCCGGCAGGCCGCAGCGCTCAGCATCGAGATCGACAACGTCAAGCGATTGCCGGAACTGGTCTGCGACGGCGTCATGGTGGCGACCCCGGCGGGGTCGACCGCCTACAATCTCTCGGCCCATGGGCCGATCATTCCCCTCGGCTCAAATATCCTGGCGCTGACGCCGATCAGCGCCTTTCGGCCCCGCCGATGGCGTGGCGCCTTGCTCGGGAGTCGAACGCGCTTCCGCATTCAGGTACTCGACCCGATCAAGCGTCCCGTGAGCGCAGTCGCCGACTTCACCGAGGTGCGCGACGTGATGGTCATCGAGATCTGGGAAGACAAGACCCATGGATTTCGGTTGCTGTTCGATCCCGAGCACAATCTGGAGGAACGCATCTTGAAGGAGCAGTTCATCCCATGAGCGGCATGTGGAATGCCCGGCGTCGACGCGCGCCACGCCCCTGGTCAGCGCACGGGCGTCGCGGCACCCTGGCGGGCATGGCGGCGCTCGCCATTGCGGCATTGATGCCCGTGGCGCCGAACGTGGCTCTGGCGCAGCAACCGGCTGGCGTGCCTCAGGAACGCCTGGCGGTCGAGCCTCTGGCCATCCGCACGAAGGGCGGGACCGTGCATTTCCTGGTCGAGATGGCCCGTTCGCCGGCGGAGCAGTCGAAAGGGCTGATGTTCCGCGTCGAGGTGCCGGACGGCACCGGGATGCTCTTCCTCCACGAGCGGCCGCGGCCCGTCGCCATGTGGATGAAGAACACGCCAACCAGCCTCGACATGCTGTTCATCGACCAGGCAGGCGTCGTCCAGAAGGTCGCCGCCCGCACGACCCCCTATTCAGAAACCGTGCTCGCCTCGAACGGGCCGGTAGCAGGGGTGCTCGAGATTCGCGGTGGCGAGGCCGAACGGCTCGGCATCGCCGTGGGCGACACCGTCCATCACCCGCATTTCGAGCAGTAGCGGGCCGGCTTCAGCCCAGCTTCTGGCAGGTGGCGATGATGCGCCGGCCGGCTTCCTCGAGCTGCTCAGTCGCCGTCGCGTAGGAAATGCGGAAGTGCGGGTCGAGGCCGAAGGCCGATCCGTGCACCACCGCGACGCCGCCGTCCTCGAGCAGAAACCGGGCGAAGGCCTCGCTCGACTCGATCACTGTCCCGCTCGGTGACTTGCGGCCGATCACCCCGGCACAGCTCGGATACACATAGAAGGCGCCCTCCGGCGACGGGCAGCTCAGCCCGGGCGCCTCGTTGAGCAGGTCGACGATGAGATCGCGACGCTGGGCGAACACCGCATTGCGCTCGGGGAGGAAATCCTGCGGACCGTTGAGCGCTGCCACCGCGGCGGCCTGGCTGATGGAGCTCGGGTTGGACGTGCTCTGCGACTGCACCATGCCCATGGCCTTGATGAGCCCGGCCGGCCCGCCGGCATAGCCGATCCGCCAGCCGGTCATCGCATAGGCCTTGGATACACCGTTGACCGTCAACGTCCTGTCCCGAAGCGCCGGCTCGACCTGGGCGATCGTCGTGAAGCGGAAATCGTCGTAGACCAGATGCTCGTACATGTCGTCGGTCATGACATGCACTTGCGGATGACGCAGCAGCACCTCCGCGAGCGCTTTCAGCTCGCCCTCCGTATACGCGGCGCCCGTGGGGTTGCTCGGGGAGTTAAGCACGAGCCACTTGGTCGCCGGCGTGATCGCGGCCTCGAGCTGATCGGGCTGCAGCTTGAACGACGATTCCGCGGTGCAGTCGATCGCCACCGGCTTGCCGCCGGCGAGCAGCACCATGTCGGGATAGGAGACCCAGTAGGGTGCCGGGATGAGCACCTCGTCCTCGGGGTCGAGCGTCGCGACGAAGGCATTGTACAGCACCTGCTTGCCGCCGGTGCCGACGGTGATCTCCTGCATGCCGTAAATGAGGCTGTTCTCACGCGCGAACTTGGCGACGATCGCCTCCTTCAGCGCGGGCGTGCCGTCGACCGCGGTGTACTTCGTGTCGCCGCCACGGATGGCCGCGATCGCCGCCTCCTTGATGTGCTCCGGCGTGTCGAAATCCGGCTCGCCGGCACCGAGGCCGATGATGTCGCGACCGGCCGCCTTCAGCTCACGCGCCAGATTGGTCACGGCAATCGTCGGGGACGGCTTGATGCGAGCCAGGCTTCGGGCGATGAGCGCCATGAACATCCTCCAGGGGCAGTCGTTGGCGGCACCGTATGCCGCGAAACCCGCCACGCAACAAGGGTGCGGGACGGTCAATCACGCTGCATGAAGGGTCTCGTCAACTGCCGGCCGATGTGGGTCGGCCAATCGCGTTGTGTCTCGTTCAGGCGACCTGCCCGGCCACGACCAGGGCGACGGCCGCGCAGACGGCCGCGGCGATAAGCAGGAAGCCGAGATCGTAGAGGCGCATGACTGAACCCTTCCATTGGAGCCTAATTGGCCGCGGCGGCCGGTGATCGTCTTAGACGATCGAAACGAAGCGATCCATTGGGTTCCGCCCCGGGCAGCGGACTGACGGGTGCAAGCTGCAATGCGGCAAGGGCGCATCTATCTCGATCAGATGCCGCCTGATAGGCCACCCCGATCGGCCGGCATTCAGAAGGACGAAGCGATGACAGCAGCCAAGGACACTCAGCGGCACGAGGCCTATGATCGACTGGTCCGGTCGACCGAACGGCTCGCGCCGACGCCGACCGTCGTCGTCCATCCCTGTGATACGGTCTCGCTCGAAGGGGCGCTGGAAGCGCGCGCCAGCGGCATCATTGAGCCGCTCCTGGTCGGCCCCCGCGCCCGCATCGAGGCCGTGGCGGAGGAGCTTGGCAGGTCGCTGGATGGCCTCGCGATCGTCGATACCCCGCACAGCCATGCCTCGGCCGCCGAGGCCGTGAAGCTCATTCGCGCCGGCAAGGGCGAACTCCTGATGAAGGGCAGCCTGCACACCGACGAGCTGATGGCCGAGGTGACGCATCGCGACACGGGCCTGCGGACCGAGCGGCGCATCAGCCATGTTTTCGCGATGGCGGTGCCGACCTACGCGCAACCGCTCTTCATCACCGATGCGGCGGTCAACATCTTTCCCGATCTCGATGCCAAGCGCGACATCGTCCAGAACGCCATCGATCTGGTCGTTGCCCTGGAGCTCGAGGCGAAAGTCGCCATCCTTTCGGCGGTGGAGACGGTGACCAGCAAGATCCCATCGACCATCGATGCGGCGGCCCTCTGCAAGATGGCTGATCGCGGCCAGATCACCGGTGGTCTGCTCGACGGCCCGTTGGCCCTGGACAACGCGATCAGCCCGGAAGCCGCGAGAATCAAGGGTATCGTCTCGCCCGTCGCCGGGCAGGCCAACATCCTCGTCGTGCCCGATCTCGAGGCCGGCAACATGCTCGCCAAGAACCTGACCTTCCTCGCCAATGCCGACGCGGCCGGCGTCGTGCTCGGCGCCCGCGTGCCGGTGGTGCTGACCAGTCGCGCCGACGCGCTCCGGGCCCGCATGGCATCGGCGGCGCTGGCCGTGCTCTTCGCCGAGTACCGCAAGGCGAAGCAGCCTGTGGCCAGCTGAACGAGGCGGCCCGTCGCGAACGGGATCCGTGCCGGCCTTCAGCCGGCCGGCGCGCCACTTCGGACCAGGGGCCAGGTGAAGCGGAAGGCCACCCCGCGACCTGCACTGCCCCTGGGCTCGTCCTCTATCCAGATGCGCCCGCCCTGACGCTGCACGGCGCCTTTCACCAGGGCGAGGCCTGTTCCCGAGCCGGCTGCCGTGTCACTCGGCCGGCCAGATTGCTCGAACAAGCGCTTGCGGTAGCCTCGCGGGATGCCCGGTCCGTCATCGCCGACAATGAATACCAGCCGGCCATCGCCGTCTGGCCGGGCTTCGAGGCGCAGCGTGCCGGCAGTTCGGTCATGATGCTTGCAGCTGTTGTCGAGCAGATTGCGCAGCACCAGCGACAGGGCGGCTCGATCGGTCTCGACCCGTAGGGGCTCGACGTCGATATCCAGGGTGAAGTCGTCCGGCAGGCCGACGAGCTCACCCAGTTCCACACCGAGCGCTTGGAGATCCACCGTCTCGATTTTCCCCCCCCTGCCATCCACACGCACATAGGCCCCGATGTCATCGAGCATCCGGCTCATTCTCGCCACTTGCCGGTCGAGCTTGTCCAGATGCCCGAGCACCTGCGGGCTGGCCGCGTCCGCGAGATCCGCCCGCAGGAAGCGCGCCAGGTGACGGACGCCACGCAGCGGCGCCTTCAGATCGTGGCGGACGATCTCGGTAAACTGCTCGAGCTGTCGGTTCGCGGCAGCGTGGTCACTGGCGCGTCGTCGCGCCGGTCCTGCCTCGTCCCGTCGCGCAGTCTCATCGACCATGACGCCGGCGAGGATCGGCATCGGACCAGCCTGGATCCGCCCGACCAGCCTGAAGGCCTCGATCGCCCCGGGATCGGCGACAACAAGCTCCAGATCGACGGTGTCGTCAGGCCGCAGCGGGTCGGCGAGAACGGCAGCGAGTTGCCGGCCGGTCCTGTCGTCGAGCGCATTGAACAGCCTTGCGACGCTGAACGTGTCGCTGCAGTCCGGCTCACCGAGCAGACGCTCGACCAGCGGGCCCCCAGCGATGCACCCCGCTGCCAGGTCGAGCGTGAAATGGCTCATGTCCCCAGCGGCAAGAGCCTGGTCGAGGTGGGCGCGCTGGTCCTGCCTCTCCTCGTCCATCATCAGGGCGCCGTCCGCAGCCACAAGGGGAAAGAATCCAGTAGATACTTCAACCTTCACTTTCAAGCTCGCAGGCGGAGCCCGGAACAGGCTCAGTCTGCCGAGGGTACGGTCTCGATCCTGAGGGTCGAGGCGAGCGGCCTCGTCGCCGCCTGACCGAGCGCCGTGTCGAGGGCTGCCAGATAGACGTCCGCGTTCTCTGCTGGCGGGCGCGATCCGGAAAAGAGCGGTGCCGCGGTGGCCAGCACGAGAATGAGCTCATCGCCGGATGGCGCGCCGATCTGCAGCGATGGCCCATCGAGCGGATTGCCGACCACGACCTCCGTGAGCGGCGACAAGGCCGTTTCGTCGCTGTCGGCAGCACTGAGATGCAGGACCATGCCGTCCGCGGTGAAGTAGTCGACCGTCAGATAGCTGGGCTCAGCCGGTGTCTGCACCTGAATCATCAGCGCCTCGCCATAGGACAGGCGGTGGCTGGTGCGACGCGGATAGAGATTCGCCAGACGGGGCATGGCAGTCGTCGTTCGCCTGCTCAGGACGTCGTAGAGCGCGCAGAAGCGGTCGGGCCCGTCGACGTCGATGGCCACGTCGACCGCTTCCTCCAGCGGGTCGAGCATCGCCAGGATCGGGGCCAGGTCCGTGGCGCTCTGTATTCGCCCGACCAGGCGCAGGTCCGGGCCGATCCGCTCGACCTCGAGCCGCTGGCAGGGCTGCCCCCCGGCCCTGGCCAGGATCGCACGCAGCACCGCCTCGGCCGTGGGTCGCGGCGGCTCTTCCGTCAGCGGCTGCTCCGGCAGTGCCGCGAGCAGCTCGACGAGGGCCTCTGTCTCCTCGACTGGCACTGCCGGCGCGTCCGGTTCACCTTCCGCCAACCCGGCAGGCGGACCGGGTTGCGATGCCGGGCGCAAATGATAGATCGCGGCACCGCCGAGCAGCAGCATGCCGCACAGCAGCAAGAGCATCCAGCGATGACCGACGTTCGCGCCGCGTTGCCGCACGGGGACGGGCGAGACCTTTGGCGGTGGCGGCGGTGCAGCACGTTGCACCCGCAGATCCTCGGCATCGGGGGCTGCCCGCCGTTCGACCGCTGGCGGTGCCTCGCTCGCGGCCAGTGCCAGCTCGAGGGCCTCGGCAATCTCGTTGCCGGAGCGGAAGACCCTCGCCGGATCGGTCGTCGCACAGCGCGCCAGGACGTGGCGCACCGGAGCAGGCAGTTTCTCGACTTCGCCCGCCCCGCCGAGCATCCGGGCAAACGTCGCGCCGAGCGACGAGAAGTCACGCTGCCGGCCGCTCGGCAGCGATGCAGCCGTTGCTTTCGGGACACGAGGCTGCTGCGCCCGCGCACCCTTCGCGGACGGCAGGGGGTCGGCGAGCCGCAAGGCGCCGCCAACGAAGAGGACGGCCAGCGGCTCCACACCACCGTGCACCCTGCCTTTGGCGTGAAGCCGGTCCAGCAGGCGGGCGATCTCGGCCGTCAATCCCGCCGCCTCGCGCCACGGGAGTGGACCGTCGCGCTCCAGCCAGGCCGCTAGTGAGGGAGGTTGGATTTGCACGTGCGCGATTTCCGATTGTCAGTGGGTTGCAACACAACCGTCAGGCGGCGGTTGCAGGCGTGACACAACTCACCCTCAATTTCGGTAGCTGTAACCAATGTGTCATGATCCCGCATTGCGTTTTGCGGTTCCCATGCCAGATTTCACGGTCAGTAGGTCTTCATGGTTAAGAGATGGCGGTTCGCCTGTGCATTTTCGGCCGGGTGCAGGGCGTGGGTTATCGAGCCTGGCTGACCTCGATTGCCGAGGAGAGCGGTGTCGAGGGCTGGGTGCGCAATCGGGCCGACGGGTCGGTTGAAGCGTTGTTGCACGGTGATCCCGAGCGCGTGCAAGGGGTAGTCGAGCAGTGTTACCGGGGTCCGCCTTGGGCCCGCGTCGAGCGGATCGAGCAGGTCCGGGACAGTTCGATCCCGACCCGGGGCTTTGTCCAGCGGCCGACCGTCTGAGCTGCAGTGAATGAATTTGGAGAAGGCAGGATGAGAGTGGGACCGGTTGGCGAAGCCGCATGCCGCATGGCGGACGGGGTTGGCCGCCGTCACTTTCTGGTCGGCGGCTTGGCGGGCCTCGGTTGCCTGGCCTTGCCGATACCTTCCCTCGCCATGACGATGCCGATCGATCGGACGTTCGCGATCTTTCGCGAGGGCGACGAGATCGGCCGTCACAAGGTTCGCTTCACCCCGGCCGACAAGGGCTTCCGGGCCCGCACGGAGATCGAGGTCGCGATCAAGATCGCGTTCTTCACGGCCTTCCAGTTCAGGCAGATGGCCGACGATCTCTGGATCGACGGGCAGCTCCGCGAGAGCCGGGCCAGCACCGACGACAACGGCGAGGTCAGCGAGACGTTCATCCGGGCAACCGGCGACGGGCTCGCGGTCGAGGGCGGCGAGGACAATCGGGCGATTCAGGTGCCGCTCGGCACGATGACCGATCTCGCCTTCTGGAACGTGGGCATCATTCGCCAGCAGGCGCTGGTCGACACGCAGAGGGTCAAGCTGACGGACCTCGCGGCCCAGCCGCTCGGCACCGAGACCATTGACGGCCCCTACGGGCCGGTGACGGCGGAACGTTACAGGTGCGCGGCCAAGACGGGCCGCAGCGGCGACATCTGGTTCGATGCCGACGGCAACTGGGTCAAGGGCACCATGGCGGTGCGCGGCGAAAAGCTGGACTACCAGCTCATCGCCTGATGTGCCCTCTGCCGAGGCCGCGGGGCTAGCCAGCGGACCGTTCGGCAATGGCCTCGGCCAAAGCCACGATGCGCTTCGCTTCCATGACGTGCAGGTTCTCGACGAGCTTGCCATCGAGAACCGTGACCCCGCGCCCCTCGCGCAGCGCAGCGCCATAGGCCTCGATGATCCGTTTCGCCGACTCGATGGCGTCGTCGGTCGGGCCGAACGCCTGGTTGGCGGCCGGGATCTGCTTCGGATGGATCAGCGTCTTGCCGTCGAAGCCGAGATCGCGCCCCTGCTCGCAAGCTGCCACCAGCCCATCCTGATCATCGAGATCGAGATAGACGCCATCAATGATGGCGATGCCCGCAGCGCGGGCCGCAAGCAGGCAGAGAGCGAGCGACGGCAGCATCGGCAGGCGCATCGCCGTGTGCCTCGCCATCAGGTCCTTGGTCAGGTCGGAGGTGCCCATGACGAGGCATGCGACCCGCGGATGGTCCGCGATGGCCTCGGCCTGCAGAATGCCGCGCGGTGTCTCCATCATGCACCAGATCATCAGCCCGGCAGGCGCACCGGCATTGTCAAGCACGGCGGCCGCGCGCCGTACCATGTCGGCGCTTTCCACCTTCGGCAGCAGGATGGCATCCGCACCGGCACCGGCCATCACCGCCAGATCGGCATGGCCCCACATCGTGTCGAGGCCATTGACGCGGACGACCAGCTCGCGCGGCCCGTAGGCTTCCCGCTCGGCGAGCGCGCCGGCTATTTCCTCGCGTCCCGCCTCCTTGGCATCGGGTGCCACCGCGTCCTCGAGGTCCAGGATCAGGGCGTCGGCCGGCAGCTCGCGCCCCTTGACCAGAGCCCGCCGATTGGAGCCCGGCATGTAGAGGACACTTCGGCGCGGACGGATCGAGACCGACATTCAATTCTCCGAGAGACAAGCCTGGAACTGCATGGACATGCCATATCGCAGCCGCGCCACAGACTGAAGCCGATCGGTCGGCAACGGGTATCGCACAACCGAAAGTTTCTATGGCTGCATTGCGAATTCGATTTTAGAGTGTCCAAGCCAGTGTCATTGACCCGCCCGTCAGAGAGGAAAGTTCTGGCATGAGGTCAGCAACAGCCCGTCGTGACGCACTCCGCCTGCTCGCCGCCAGCCTGGCGATGGGCGCCGGCCCGGCCGCCGCCTTCACCCTGGAGCCGGTCGAGCCACCCTTGACCTTCGGGGTCTTCCCCTTCCTGCCCGCCCTCGAGATCGGCCGACGCTTCGGGCCGGTGAGCACCGCCCTCGCCGAAATGCTCGGGCGGCCGGTGGCGCTGCAGACCAAGACCGATTTCGAGTCCTTTCACCGGTTCCTGTGCGATGGGCGCTACGACCTCGCCCTCATGCACCCGTTTCTCTACGCCGATGCGGCTGCTGCCCAGGACTTCCGGCTGCTCGGTCGGATCCGCGAGGATCTGGCGGCGTTCATCGTTGCCGGCAAGGCGGACAACTGCCGGGACTTCAAGGACCTGTGCGGCAAGGTCCTCGCCATGCCACCACGCCTTGCCGGCGTCACCCAGCTCGCCATGCACGAGCTCGAGGAGCGGCGCCTGCTCGGCCCCGGCGACGTGCGCGTCGAGTTCCACCGGACGAAGTCGAGCTGTATCCACGCCGTCGTCAACGGATCGGCAGCAGCCTGCGTTCTGCCTGGCTTCGTGCTCAACCAGCTCAAGGCCTTCACGTCATTCGAGCTGGAGCCCAAGTTCCACACCCAGGCAGTGCCCGGCATCCTCCTGGCGGCGCACGCGCGGCTCGGCGAGCCGACGCTCAAATGTCTGCAGGAAGCGGTCCTCACGCTCGACCGGATCCCCGCCGGACACAACCTCCTCGCCAGCTTCGGCTGGACAGGCTTCGTTCCGGCGACGCCGACGCAGTACGACATCGCCCACCTGCGTGGACTGGTCGGCGGTTGATGCTGCGCGGGCTGTCACTGCGGTGGCGCATCGCCCTTGCCCTTTTTGCCCTGCAGCTGGCACTTTGCGCCGCTATCCTGTTCTTCACCCTGCGCCAGCATCTGGCGAGCCAGGTCGAGCTCTGGGAGCGTTCCGATCGCTATTTCGTCACGCTGCTGAGCGATCTCGGCCGCGTCGCGCTCCTGACCACCGACTACACGGAGCTGCAGGCGTTCGTCGCCGAGACCACGAGCTCGCGCAAGTTCACCGACATGGTGCTGGTCGATCTCGCCGGGCGCATCGTCGCCTCCAAGAACCTGAACCGCATCGGCAGCACCTTCGAGCCGGACACCTCGAAGCTCGCGAAAGGCCAGCGGATCGTCGACATCAGCGCGGGCAGCCACAAGCTCGGCACGCTGGCCCTGACCCTGAGCGACGACGCGCTCCATGCGAGCTTCCGCGATGCCTATCGGCGCGGCGCGATGATTGCCGCCGGCGGCATCATCCTCATCGCCCTCTCGGCATATTGGTTCGGCCATCTCCTCAGCCATCGGCTCGAGCGCCTGGCCGAGACGGCCGACCGCATCAGCCTGGGTGACAACGAGGCGCGCGCGACCATCGAGGGCCAGGACGAGATCGCGCGGGTCGGCCGGGCGGTCAACACGATGCTCGACAGGCTGACCGACAACCTGAGCGCGCTGCGCCTCGCCCACGATCGGTTGACCCTGCCGACCGAGGCGATGAACGAGGGGTTTGCGATCTGGGACGCGAACGATCGCCTCGTGCTGTCCAACAGCCGCTTTCGCCGGTTCTTCCGGGACGTTTCCCCCGCGGCCACCGCCCTGCGCTTCACCGAGCTCCTGGATCGCCATATCCGCCCCCTGCTGGCCCTCGACGACGAGGCCTATGCCGCGTGGCGGGAGGCCCGCCTCGCCTGCCGGCGCAAGGGCGGGGTCTGCCAGTTCCACTTCCTCGACGGCCGCTGCATCGAGATCAGCGAGTCGCGCATGGAGGACGGCGGGACGGTCGGCATCTACACCGACATCACGGATGCGGTCGCCCGCAAGGCCGCCCTCAATCACAGCGAGGCCCGGCTGCGGACGATCATGGGCTCCGTCACCGAGGCGATCGTCACCTTCGACGAGCGCGGCCTGATCGACAGCGCCAACCCCGCGGCCGAGCGCCTCTTCCAGACAACCGGGCTGATGCTGTGCGGCCGCACGATGGCCGAGCTTCTGACCTGCGACGATGAAGAGACGTGCCAGATGCCGCGGCTGCTCACGGGCGCCAATGGCCAGTCCATCGAGGCGACCGGCAACCGGCCGGACGGCAGCCGGTTTCCGCTCGAGCTGACGATCAATCGTGCCTCGCTCGAGGGCAAGGGCTACTACATCGCCGCCCTGCGCGACCTGACGCGGCAGAAGGAGGCCCAGGCGGTCATCCTCCATCAGGCGACCCACGACCCCCTGACCGGCCTGCCGAATCGCACCCTCTTCAACGAGCGGCTGGGCGAGATCCTCAAGCACGCACAGCGCTGCGGCGAGCTGGTCGCCGTCGGCTTCCTCGACCTCGACCGCTTCAAGGCGATCAACGACAGCCTCGGGCATGCCATGGGCGATGCCCTGCTGGTGCAGCTCGGCGAGCGCCTCCGGCAGTCGGTTCGCGACGAGGACACGGTCGCCCGGATGGGGGGCGACGAGTTCATCATGATCCTGCGCGGCCTGCGCAAGCCGCACGATGCGACCATCCCCGCGCGCAAGATCCTCGCCAGCCTGCAGACGCCGATGAGCCTCGACGGCCACGAGCTGCGGGTGACCGCCAGCCTCGGCATCAGCCTCTACCCGATCGATGCGGAGAACCGCGACACGCTGCTGCGCCATGCGGACATGGCGCTCTACTGGGCGAAGTCGCAGGGGCGCAACACGTTCCGCCTCTATGACGCGGCCCTGCACAGCGACACGGCCGAGCGCGTGCGGCTCGAGAGCGATCTCAGGCGCGCCGTCGACGATGCCGAGCTCGGGCTCGTCTACCAGCCGCAGGTCGAGGTGGGCTCCGGCCGGGTGGTGGGCTTCGAGGCGCTGATGCGCTGGACCCATCCCGAGCGCGGCCAGGTACCGCCCGACCAGTTCATCGGCCTCGCCGAGGATTGCGGCATGATCGGGCAGCTCGGCACGTTCCTGCTCGACCGCACGACCACCGACCTCAGGGGCTGGCAGCATCGCGATTTCGTGCCGGACCGGCTCGCCATCAACATCTCGCCCCTGCAGATCCGCCGCGGCGACCTCGTCGGGCAGATCCGGCGCTTTCTCGATACGTCCCGGCTGCAGCCCGAGCAGCTCGAGCTCGAGCTGACCGAGACGGCCCTGCTCGAGGCCGACCGGCGCAGCCAGCGCACCATTCATGCGCTGCATCGCCTGGGCGTCAGCCTCGCCCTCGACGACTTCGGCACGGGCTTCTCCTCGCTCAGCAATCTCCAGCGCTTCCCGGTGCAGCGGGTCAAGATCGACCGCTCCTTCATCCGCAACATGCCGAACCGGTCCCGCGACGCGACCCTCGCCAAGGCGATCATCGGGCTCGCCCACGGGCTCGGCATGCGGGTCGTGGCCGAAGGCGTCGAGAGCACGGAGCAGCTCGACATGCTGCACGAGTTCGGCTGCGATGAATGGCAGGGCTTCCTCAAGAGCCGGCCGATCCCGGCCACCGCGGTTCCGGACCTCTGCCTGACCGCCGCCTGAGCATCTTCCGACTTTATTCCTATCACAGAATGGCCGGGAAAGCAAGGGCTCCGGTTCGTTCGGCAAATTCGCCTTTTCGGATTTGCTCGCCCGGTGGCGTGAACCACATCAGAGCCAAATTTCCCTACGCAGACAATGGGTTATCGACCCCCGGGTTCGTTTGCGGAAGCCTGGGTTCGTTCGTCGATTCGCCGGGTTCGCTCGTCGAATCCGCGGGTTCGTTCGTCGATTTCGCAGGTTCGTTCGTCGCGAACTGTCGCGGAATATGCGACAGGGCGGGAAAACTGTCGCGTTATACGCGACACCCTGATGGCAACTGTCGCGTATAATGCGACAGCTGAGCGTCAACTGTCGCATATAACGCGACAACCCGAGCGCGTTGTCGCAGGAAACGCGACACATGGGCCGCTCTCGACAGGTCGCGTCCGCCGGCCGATGGTGCGGTCCTGTCATTCTGGCCCTCGACCGCGCACGGAGCCGCACCGCCAATGTCCGACCAGAGCCTCGCCACGGATTCGCCGGCCCGGCTGGATGCCACAACCGCGGCAGCCCGCATCGCCGAGGGTCGCCTCGGCGTCGACCGGCTGACCGAAGCCTGCCTCGCCATCGTCGCCGAGCGCGAGAGCGAGCTTCGGGCCTGGGCCTTCATCGACCCGGCCTATGGCCGGCAACAGGCCCGGGCACGGATGGACGAGGCAGCGGCGCGTGGGGCGTGCGGGCGGCTCTTCGGGGTGCCGGTCGGCGTGAAGGACATCTTCGACACGGCGGACATGCCGACGGCGAACGGCACGGTGCTGCATGCCGGGCGGCAGCCGGCGACCGATTCGGCGGTGGCCGAGCGGCTCAGGGCGGCAGGTGCTGTGCTGCTCGGCAAGACCGTGACCACCGAGTTCGCCGCCTTCACGCCCGGGCCGACGCGCAATCCCAACGATCCGAACCGCACGCCCGGGGGCTCGTCCTCGGGCTCCGCCGCCGCCGTGGCGGCCGGCATGGTGCCGCTGGCGATCGGCTCCCAGACCAACGGCTCGGTCATCCGGCCGGCGAGCTATTGCGGCGTGCATGGCTTCAAGCCCTCGTTCGGCCTGATCAGCCGGCGAGGCATGACGCTGCAATCGCCAACGGTGGACCATGTCGGCGTCTTCGCCCGGCGCCTCGCCGACGTGGCCCTGCTGGTCGAGGTGCTGGCCGGCCATGACGGCACCGACCCTGCGATGCGCCCGCGGGCGACCCCTCCCCTGGTCGCCGCAGCGCTCGCCGGACGGACCTCGGCGCCGCGCCTCGCCCTGATCGACGGCTTCGCCTGGGAAACGCCCGAGCCCTCCACTCTCGCCGTCTTCGCGCAGATCGCGCAGGCGCTGCCGGGCGTGGTCGACCGGGCAGCGCTGCCGGCGGGGTTCGAGGCGGCGAAGGACGTTCACCAGCGCATCTCCTGGGCCGAGCTGGCGCATGAGCTCGCGGACCTGCACGCGGCGCATCCGGGCGGCCTGAGCGACGGGCTCAGGGACATGGTGGAGTGGGGCCAGCGCCTCGAGGCCGGCTCCTATCTCGCCGCCCTGGCGGAGCGACGCCGCCTGCAGGCTGCCATCCTGCCGCTCTTCGAGCGGTTCGACGCCATCCTCACCCCGGCCGCCGCCGGCGAGGCGCCGGTCGGGCTCGGCTCAACCGGCAGCCCCGGCTTCTGCACGCTCTGGTCGCTGCTCGGTACCCCGGCCGTTTCTTTGCCGCTCCGATCCGGGCCGAGCGGCATGCCGCTCGGCGTGCAGCTGGTCGGGCGGCACAGCGAGGACGCGAGGCTGCTCGCCACGGCCGCCTGGCTCGAGCAGGCGCTCTGATCCGACGGCTGAGCCCGACCGCTTGCACCGCCGCCTGGCGCACATACATTACACTTATCGAATATTGCATGTGAGGACGGGCATGACGATCCATGACATCGAACCGGCCGTGGTCGCGGACTGGCTCGGCGCCGGCGAAGCGACCCTGGTCGACGTGCGCGAGACGGACGAGTTCCGGCTCGAGCACATCAAGGCGGCGCGCTCGATGCCGCTCAGCGCCTTCGACGTGGCGACCATTCAAGATCAGCTCGCCCGCGAGCCGGGCCGAAAGCTGGTGCTGCACTGTGCCAGCGGTGCCCGCGCCCGCGAGGCCGCGCGGGCCATCGCCGAGGGAACGGGCGGCGAGATCTGGCTGCTGGCCGGCGGGCTGCAGGGCTGGAAGCGTGCCGGCTTCGCGACCGAGCGCGGCAAGGGGCCCCTGCCCCTGATGCGCCAGGTGCAGATCGCCGCCGGCGGCCTGGCACTTCTGGGATTCGTCCTCGGCGCCCTGGTCTCGCCCTGGTGGCACGCGCTGAGCGGGTTCGTCGGTGCCGGCCTGCTGGTGGCGGGCATCACCGGTTTCTGCGGCATGGCCAACCTGCTCCAGGTCATGCCCTGGAACCGTCCGGGCGCTGCGGCGCGGGCGGGCTCCTGACGGGACAAGGGGAAAGCTCGCTGCCCTGCGCTGCCCTGGGGCGGGTCGTTGCCGGCTATCGCGGCATTGCCTAGGTTGCGTGGAGCTGGGGGAGCGCGATCATGATGCATACGGCAAGCCTGTTGTCGGTTGAACCAGAGCCTTCGCTCCCCACTCGCGGCCTTGTGGTCAGGCTTGCCGCGGTCGTGGTGTGCCTGCTTTCCGCATCCTCTCCGACCAGCGCCCAGGAGACAGCAAAAACACTGCTGCCGGCGCCCGTGGTGCCTGTGGCCGCGTCGATCGATCGGGCGGAGGTGGATGCGGCTGTCGCCGCACTCGACGGCATCGTCGGCGACGTCATGCAGGCCACCGGGGTGCCGGGCATTGCCGTCGCGGTCGTCTATCGGGACGATGTGATCTTCGAGAAGGGCTATGGCGTTCGCGAAGCGGGCCGGCCGGAGTCGGTAGACCCGGATACCGTCTTCCTGCTCGCCTCGCTGTCGAAGCCGATCACCTCCACCATCGTGGCCGGGCTCTCGGCCAGGGAGCAGTTCGCGCTGGACGACCCCGTGTCGCGGCATGATCCCGACTTCCGGCTCGCCGATCCTTATGTGAGCGAACACGCCACCTTCATCGACCTTCTGTCCCACCGCTCCGGTCTGGCAACGGGTGCCGGTGACTACCTCGAGGATCTCGGGTACGACCGCGACACGATCCTCGGCCGGCTGCACATGCAGCCGCTCGACGCTTTCCGCTCCACCTATCACTACAGCAATTTCGGCTATACGGCGGGCGCCGTGGCGGCGGCCAGGGCGGCCGGCAAGGCGTGGGAGGATGCGGCCGAGGAGGTCCTGTTCCAGCCCTTGGGCATGACGCGCACGAGCTACCGCAACGCCGACTTTCTCGCGCACGAGAACCGCGCGCGCATCCACGTGCGCAACGATGCCGGTGAATGGGAAGCGCGCTTCGAGCGCGACCCGGACGCGGAGGCGCCGGCCGGTGGCGCCTCGAGCACCATCACCGATCTCGCCGAGTTCCTTCGCCTCCAGCTCGCCGGCGGGATGCATGGTGGCGAGCAACGGATCGACCCGGCGGCCCTCGCCGTCACCCACAAGCCCCATTCGGTGAGCCACCGTCGCCCCGAGAGTGCTGCGCGGGACAGCTTCTACGGGCTCGGCTGGGGCGTTTCCTACGACGATGACGGCCGCGTCGTGCTGAGCCATTCGGGTGCTTTCAATCTCGGCACGGCGACCAACCTGACCCTGCTGCCGGGCGAGCAGCTGGGCATCGCCGTCCTCTCCAATGGCATGCCGGTCGGGGCGGTGGAGACCATTGCCCTGACCTTCGTCGACCTTGCCACCCATGGCGAGCAGACGGTGGCCTGGCTGCCACTCCTGGGTGGCGTCTTCGATGCGATGCGCGAAGGCGAACGGGCCGACGCCGCCGCCGCGATCCCGACCGGCGACCCCGGCCCGGCACTGCCGCTCGAGGACTACGCCGGCACCTACGCCAACGACTACTATGGTCCTTTGGAGATTG
Organism: Alphaproteobacteria bacterium; assembly: GCA_030431615.1. GTDB lineage: Bacteria > Pseudomonadota > Alphaproteobacteria > Geminicoccales > Geminicoccaceae > SLRI01. The sequence continues at coordinate 26,195 of JAUIID010000010.1, read as the reverse complement.
CGGTCGCGGGCGAGCAGCTTGCGGCGACGATGGGCCCGCAGGATGCGCCCGTCACCTTCGCCCTCACGCGCGAGGAGGGCGGCAGGTTCACGTTCGAGACGATCGGCGAAGGGGGCACCGGCCCCTCCGTCGCGTTCTTCTCCGGCGACGAGGGCGGCAAGCCCGCCCGCGTGCTCCTCGCGGCCTATGACACGCAGGGGCTCGGCACGTTCGAGCGCGAGTGACGCCGGGCCCGGGCTCGATCTGCACGCCGCCCGCCAAAAGAAAAGGCCGCCCCGAGGGGCGGCCGAAGGCGATAGGATGAGAGGAGAGAACACGCCTTCAATAGCCCGGGGTGGCCATCGAGAACGTGACGACGGTTACAGGATCGAACGAATCTTCACCTGACCCGCCTTTCCCAGCCATCGACGGATCAGCGAAGCCGTTCGAGGAACCAGCCCGCAAGCTGGCGCCAGACGGCATCCTTTTCCGCCTGATCCTCGATACCGTGATTCAGGTCCGGATTGTCGTTCACCTCGATCACCACGATACCCTGAGGTGTCTCCTTGATGTCGACGCCGTAGAGGCCGCGGCCGATGAGCCGGGCCGCGCGCACGCCGATGTCGATGACCTCGGGTGGTGCCGCCGTGATCGGCATGGTGTTGAAGCGGCCCGCCTCGGTGCGCCCGTCGCTGCCGTGCTTGACGATCTGCCAGTGCTTCTTCGCCATGTGGTACTTGCTGACGAAGAGCGGCTCGCCGTTGAGCACGCCGACCCGCCAGTCGAACGTGGTCGGCATGAAGGCCTGGGCGAGGATGAGGTCCGAGTCCTCCAGCATCTCGGCGACCAGGCGGTCAAGGGCGGCGCGGTCGTCGGCCTTCTTGACCCCGCGCGAGAACGAGCCGTCGGGGATCTTCAGGACGATCGGGTAGCCCAGCGCCGCGGCTGCGGGCTCGACGTCGCGCCGGCCGGCGATGATCCGGGTGGGTGGTGTCGGCACCTTGTGCGCCGTCATGAGCTCCGCGAGGAAGACCTTGTTGGTGCAGCGCATGATGGAATGCGGGTCATCGATCACCGGCATGCCTTCCTGCTCGGCGCGCTGCGCGAAGCGGTAGGTGTAGTGGTCGATATTGGTGGTGACCCGGATCCAGAGCGCGTCATAGGCGGCGAGCCTCGCGAGGTCGTCTTTGCCGATCAGGTCGACCCCGAGCCCCATGCCCTCGGCGATCCGGGCGAAGCGGCGGAGCGTCGGGAGATCGGACGGCGGCAGCGGGTCCTTCGCATCGTAGAGCACGGCGAGGGTGAAGCGCGGCTCGCTCCGGCCCCTGGGCTCGAGCCAGCGCCGGTCGACATAGCGGGCGATGGCCGTGGCCAGGGTGGCCCGGTCGTCCGCGTCGAGGTCACCGAGCGCCAGCATCGCCACCCGCTTGATCCGCCACCATTCGCCCGGCTGGATGGTGATCTCCAGGACGGGTGCGCGAAACCAGTCGAAGAGGAGCAGGCCGAAGCGGGCGAAGCGCTGGTCGCTGGCGCGGCCGAGGAAGAGCCGGAGGCGGAAGGCTTCCGTCGGCGGGTCGGCCAGGCGGCGCGCCGTGCGGTTCAGCGCCTCCTCGAGGTCCGGCAGCGCGAAGGCGTAGCCGGAGCGCCGGCGCAGCGCCAGGATGGTCGCCACCGACGGCACCACCTTGTCGCCGCGCGCCTCGGCGAGCAGCGAGACGTAGTAGCCCCGCGCCTGGTAGCTCGTGTCCCGGGCGAGATTGAGCACCTTGCGCACGGCGCGGCCGGTGCGAACGCCGAGCGCCAGGTAGTCGCGCGTGCCGATGCCCGTGGCGCCGGCCGGCATGGCCGGGAAGTCATCCTTGCGGTCGGCGACGATCAGCCAGGCCGACGTCTTCTTGTCCATGGAAATCCAGTGCCATGCGTAAGGCGGTTGCGCCGTCCTCGTAGTAGTCCGGACGCGATCCGAACAGCCGAAATCCACTACTCTCGTAGAGCCGGATCGCCCTCTGGTTGTCGGGCCGGACCTCGAGCCGGACTCCGCGTGCCCCGGCATCGCGGGCCGCGTCCAGCCCGGCCCGGACCAGGGCCTGGCCCGTGCCCGGCGGCGCCTCCAGGGCGCGCACCAGCGAATAGAGCCGCCACCAAAGGCTGCCCCGCCGCCTCAGCAAGAGGGCGTAGCCGGCCACCCGACCCGCCAGATCGGCAACGATCAGGCAGGCGTTGCGGTTCTGGAGGTGATGGCGGAGGGCGCGGCGGGAAAGGCGGTCGCCGGGAAAGCGCGCCTCGAGCTCCAGGAGCCGGTCGAGGTCCGCGGGGCCGGCCGCGCGCATGTCCGGCCCGCCGGAATCGTCGCCGCTCATACTCCGCGTCGCCTCACCCGAACGACGAACTCTTGCGCCGGCCACGCATACAGCTATGTCCACCATGGTCCATGGAAGTTCGCCTTCCTGGCGCATTGCCGCTCGGGCATTCGCCGCCCGAGGGGTCAAGATCGGAGGCTCGAAACTTGGCAAACATCCGCCTTGCCGTCCTCGCCCTGCTGACGCTGGCCGTCACCGGCTGCCATACCGCGGAATGGACGCACCGGCATGGCGCGGACCACCCGTTTGCCGGCTCGATCGTCGATGTCCGCTCGCAGCGCGTGATCGACGAGGCGGCCCTGCTGGCGGCGCTCGAGACCGCCGACATCGTGCTGCTCGGCGAGACGCACGACAATCGCGATCACCACCTGTTGCAGGCGCGGCTCGTAGGAGCCATGGGCCCGGCCGTCAATGGGGTCGTCTTCGAGATGATCGACACCGACCGCCAGCAGGCCGTGATCGAGTATCTGCAGCAGCACCCGCGTGATACGGCCGGGCTCGGCCCGGCCATCGGCTGGGACGAGAGCGGCTGGCCGGACTGGTCGATGTACGAGCCGATCGCCGCGGCCACCCTGTCGATCGACGCCCAGATCGTCGCCGGCAGCCTGCCGCGCGAGGCGGTGGAGGGCCTGCTCACCGATGGCACCAAGGGGCTCGACCCGGCGCTCGCCGAGCGCACCGGGCTCACCGAGCCGCTCGAGCCGATGCTCGAGGCGACCATGCTGAAGACGATCAGCGAGGCGCATTGCGGGCTGACGCCGGCCGAGCGGCTGCCGGCCATGCTGCTGGTGCAGCGGGGCCAGGACGCGATGATGGCCGACCGGCTGGCGGCCATCCGGGGGCGGGACAAGAGCGTGCTGATCGCCGGCTCGGGCCATGTGCGGCGCGACTGGGGCGTGCCCCTGCATCTGCGCCGGTCGGCACCGGGCCTGCGCGTGTTCAGCCTCGCCTTCATCGAGATCGACCCGGAGTTGGAGGCGCTGCCGATCGACCTGCCCTATGACTTCGTCTGGTTCACCACGCGCCGCCAGCCCTACGGCTTCGACCCCTGCAAGGCGGTCCGCGAGCAGCTTCAGCAGATCGAGGCCCGGGCGACAGGGCTGCCGCGCCTCGGTTGAGGAAAAGCCCTTTGCAACCTTGACCGGCAGCGCCACACTCCGGCCAATGACTGGCCCTGGAGAAACTGGCATGTCCCGAGACTTGTTGGCACGGCGTCGAATGGGTGGCGCACTGCTCGGTTCCACCGCACTCTGCCTCGCGATGCTGACCGCCACGAGCGCCGCCGCGGAGCCGCTCGAGGTCGCCGCGATCTACACGGTTCCCGTCGAGCAGCAGTGGGTCAGCCGCATCCACAAGGCGCTTAATGCCGCCGTGGAGCGGGGCGAGATCACCTACAGCTTCTCCGAGAACGTCGCCAATACCGACTACGAGCGGGTGATGCGCGAATATGCCGAGCAGGGCGTGGACGTCGTCTTCGGCGAGGTCTTCGGCGTCGAGCGGGCGGCGCGCGAGGTGGCGGCGGACTATCCGGACGTCGCCTGGGTCATGGGCTCGAGCTTCGGCCCCGAGGAGCCCAACTTCTCGACCTTCGACAACTACATCCAGGAATGCTCCTACCTCACCGGTCTCGCGGCCGGTGCCAGCACCGAGAGCAACCTGATCGGCATGGTCGGCGGCTATCCGATCCCCGAGGTCAACCGGCTGATGCACGCCTTCATGGCGGGTGCCCTCGAGGTCAACCCGGAGATCGACTTCCTCGTCACCTTCATCGGCTCCTGGTACGACCCGCCCAAGGCCAAGGAGGCCGCCTTCGCCATGATCGATGCCGGGGCGGACATCCTCTATGCCGAGCGCTACGGCGTCGCCGACGCCGCCAAGGAGCGCGGCGTGCTGGCCGTCGGCAATGTCATCGACACCCAGGAGGAATATCCGGGCACGATCGTCGCGAGTGCGCTCTGGCACATGGAGCCGACGGTCGACCAGGCGCTCGGCAAGGTGGCGGCCGGCGAGTATGCGGCGGAGAACTATGGGCCCTTGAGCCATCTGGCAGTCGGCGGCTGCTCCATTGCCCCCATGGACGACGCGCTCGTCGCGGCGGACGTCCAGGCGATGGTCGCCGAGAAGGAGGCCGCCATCCGCGACGGCAGCCTCGCCGTGGCGGTCGACGATTCGGAGCCGACCTCGACCCGGTGACCGCGCCAGGGCAAGAGCCGCCGCTGCTGCGGCTGCGCGGCATCACCAAGCGCTTCGGCAGCCTGGTCGCCAATGACGCGATCGACCTCGATCTCGCCCAAGGCGAGATCCTGGCGCTGCTCGGCGAGAACGGGGCCGGCAAGACGACGCTGATGAGCATCCTCTTCGGCCACTATGTGGCCGATGCGGGAACCATCGAGGTCATGGGTGCGGACGGGGCACCGCAACCGTTGCCGCCCGGCTCGGCCCGGGCGGCGCTGGCCGCCGGCATCGGCATGGTGCACCAGCACTTCACGCTCGCCATGAACCACTCGGTGCTGGACAACGTGATCCTCGGCACGGAGCGTTTATGGTCCTGGCGGCAGGATCTCGCCGCGGCGCGCGCGAAGCTGGCGGCGCTGATCGAGACGACCGGGCTCGCCGTGCCCATGGATGCCCGGGTCGGCAGCCTCTCGATCGGCGAGCAGCAGCGGGTCGAGCTGCTCAAGGCGCTCTACCGCAGTGCCAGGGTGCTGATCCTGGACGAGCCGACCGCGGTGCTGACGCCGCAGCAGAGTGCCCTCCTCTTCACCACGCTCCGCCGCCTCGCCGAGGGCGGGCTCGGCATCATCTTCATCAGCCACAAGCTCGAGGAGGTGCTGAGCCTCGCCCGGCGCGTGGCCGTGCTGCGGCACGGGCGGAAGGTGCTCGAGGTGGCGGCGACGGGCACCGACAAGGCGCGGCTCGCCCATGCCATGGTGGACCGCCCGGTCGAGCTGCCCAAGGCCGAGCCGCAGCCGGTGGGGGCACCGGCGCTCGAGCTCGAGGGCGTCCACGTGGCGCCGGCGGCGGGGGTCGAGCCGCTGGTCGACGTCGACCTCACCCTCCATGCGGGCGAGATCGTCGGCATTGCCGGGGTCTCGGGCAACGGCCAGCGCAGCCTCGCCGGCCTCGTCGCCGGCACGCTCCTGCCGGACCGGGGGAGACTGCGGCTCGCCGGTGCTGCCTGGCCCCAAGGAGGGCCCAAGGCGCTGATCGCCGAGGGGGTCGGGCGCATTCCCGAGGACCGGCACCGCCAGGGCGTGGTCGGCGACATGACGATCTGGGAGAATCTGGCGCTCGAGGGCTATGACGCGCCCGCCTGCCGGCGCTTCGGCCTGCTCGACCTCGCGAGCTTCAGAAGGCGCGCCCAGGCGCTGCGGAAACGCTACGACATCCGCGGTGGCGGCAGCGAGACGCCGGCGCGGCTGCTCTCCGGCGGCAACATGCAGAAACTGATCCTCGCCCGCGTGCTGGAGCGCGGGCCGCGGCTGATCCTCGCGGCGCAGCCGACGCGCGGCCTGGACATCGGCGCCCTCGCCGAGGTCCACCGGCACCTGCTGGAGGCGCGGGCCAGGGGTGCTGCCATCCTCCTGATCTCGGAGGACCTGGACGAGCTCATGCAGCTCGCCGATCGCGTCGCCGTGCTCTATCGCGGGCGGCTCGGGCCGGCCCGGCCGCGCGCCGAAATCGAGCTGGCGCGGCTCGGCCTCGAGATGGCGGGCCAGGGGCCGGCCGGAGCCGATGCGGCTTGAGCCCCGCCAGCAGGCCAGCCCCTGGCTGAACGTCGCGGCCCCGCTCGGTGCCGCACTCCTGGCCCTCGTGATCTGCGCCCTGCCGCTGGCGCTCGCCGGCGCCGACGTGCCGGAGGCGTACCGGTTGATGCTCGCCGGCAGCCTCGGCACGCGCTTCGCCATCACCGAGACCCTGACCCGGGCAGCTCCCTTGATCCTGACCGGCCTCGCCGCCGCCATCGCCTTTCGGGCACGCCTGTGGAACATCGGTGCCGAGGGCCAGCTGTATCTGGGTGCTCTCGCCGCGGTCGCGGTCGGCACCGGCTTCGTGCCGGTCCCGGGTTTCCTGCTGCTGCCGCTGGTCGTGGTGGCGGGGGCGCTGGCGGGTGCACTCTGGATGCTGGGCCCGGCCTGGCTGCGCCTGCGCTTCGGCGTCGACGAGGTGGTGACGACCCTGCTCTCCAACTTCATCGTGCTGCTCTTCGTCGGCATGATGCTGGAAGGGCCCCTGCAGGACCCGATGAGCCTCGGCTGGCCACAGAGTGCGCCCATGCTGGACGAGGCGAGCCTGCCGAAGCTGGTCGAGCGGACGCGCCTCCATTTCGGCCTCGTGCTGGCGCTGGCCGCAGCCATCCTGACCTGGCTCGTCATCCAGCGGACACGGTTCGGCTTCGAGCTCCGCGCCGTCGGCGCCAACCCTGATGCCGCCCGCTTCGCCGGCATCGCCGAGCGCCGGGTGATGCTCAAGGTGGCGCTCTTCTCCGGTGCGATGGCCGGGCTTGCCGGGGTCGGCGAGGTGGCCGGGCTCAAGGGCTACCTGACCCAGGACCTGTCGCCGGGCTACGGCTATGCCGGCATCGTCGTCGCCACCCTGGCCCAGCTCGGGCCGGTCTCGGTGATCGCGTCGGCCATCTTCATCGCCGGCGTCTTCGTCGGCGCCGACAGCATGAGCCGCGCCATCGGCGTCTCCAGCTACATCGCCAACCTGATCGTCGCCACGGCCCTCCTCACCATGCTGCTCGCCGGACTCGTCACCCGCTACCGGATCAGCCGATGAGCCCCGCCCGCATCGTCTCGACCAGCGACAACCTCCGGGCCGCCGGCCTCGTCTGTCTCGTGACGGCGCTCTTCGCCGTGAGCGACACGGTGATGAAGCATCTCTTCCAGACCGTGCCGGTGGGCCAGGTCATGGGGCTGCGTGGCATCCTGATCTGCCTCCTGCTTTTCGCCGTGCTGGTCGTGCGGCGGCGCAGCTTCGTTCGGGCGCATGCGCTGAGCCCGGTGTCGCTCGCCCGGGCGGTGCTCGAGATCGCCATTTCCCTCTCGTTCTTCCTGAGCCTCAGGCTCATGCCGCTCGCCGACGCCACGGTGCTGCTGTTTGCGGCACCGATCATCATGACGGTCCTGGCGACGCTCGTCCTTCGCGAGAAGGTGGGGGTGCGCCGCTGGTCCGCGGTGCTGGTCGGGTTCCTCGGCGTGCTGCTGGTCGCCGGGCCGACGAATGCGGCGCTCGGCGTCGAGGCCCTGCTGCCGCTACTCGCCGCGACGCTCGTCGCGATCCGCGACGTCATCACCCGCTACGTGCCGCTCGAGCACGATTCGACCACGGTGGCACTCACCACGGCGATCGCCGTGTCGCTGGCCGGCTGCCTCAGCCTGCCCTTGGGGTGGACGGGACTCATCGCCCCCTGGGTCTGGCCGGGCGGCGTCGACATGGCCAAGCTGGTGGTCGGTGCGGTCCTGATCGCCACCGCCTATATCGCCGTCGTCGCCGCCTACCGGCTAGGCGAGATGTCGTTCCTCGCCCCCTTCCGCTATTCCTCGATCCCGCTCGTCGTGCTGCTCTCGTGGAGCGTCTTCGGCGACCGGCCGACCCCGTCGATGCTGGTCGGGGCCGCCATCATCACCGTCTCCGGCATCTTCATCTTCACCCGCGAGCGGCAGCTGGCGCGGCGCGCGCGACTGGCGGGGCCGGGCTGATGGACGTCCTCGACATCCTCCTCCAGGCGAGCTTCTGGGCAGCCACGCTGCGCATCGCCACGCCGCTGATCTTCGGCACGCTCGGCGAGCTGATCTGCGAGCGGGCGGGCGTGCTCAATCTCGGCATCGAGGGCATCATGACCATCGGCGCCATGTCAGGCTGGCTCTTCGTCTATCTCGGCGTCGATCTCTGGACCGGCATCCTGCTGGCCGCCATGATCGGGGCCGCCTTCGGCCTGCTGCACGGCATCCTGACCGTGCCGCTCGGCCTCTCCCAGCACGTGACCGGCATCGGCATCACCCTTCTCGCCTCGAGCCTCGCCTACTTCACCTATCGGGTGCTCCTGCCCGACGTCGCCACGCCGCCGCGCATCGAGCCGTTCCAGCCCTGGGCACCGGACTGGCTCTTGGCGGTGCCGTTCCTCGGGCCGGTGGCCGGCCAGCAGACGGCGCTGACCTGGCTCGCCCTGGTCCTGGTGCCACTCCTCACCTGGGTCCTCTACCGGACCCCGCTCGGCCTGGCGCTCCGCACCTGCGGCGAGAACCCGGTGGCCGCCGAGGCGCAGGGGCTCGACGTCTACGCCATCCGGATCGGTGCCATCATGGCCGGCAGTGCCCTGATGGCAGTGGGCGGCGCCTTCCTCACGCTTTCCGCCTTCAACGCCTTCTTCTTCGAGATGGTCAGCGGCCGCGGCTGGATCTGCATCGCCCTCGTGGTCTTCGCGTCCTGGATCCCCTGGAAGGCCCTTTTGGGTGCCCTCCTCTTCGGCGCCTTCGACGCCTTCCAGGTCCGGCTGCAGCAGATGATGGGCGGGGCCGTGCCCTACCAGCTCTTCTTGATGCTGCCCTACGTGATGAGCATATTGGCGCTGGTGGTCATGGCCCGCCGGGCCGCCTATCCGCAGGCCCTCATGCGCGCCTACGTCAAAGGCCAACGATAAGGAAAGCGCCTTGGAGGCGGACCTCATCATTCGCGACGCGACGCTGCCGGATGGCCGGAGCGGCTGCGACATCGTCATCGCCGAGGGCCTCGTCCAGGCTGTCGGGCCGTCGATCCCGGCGGCTGCCAGGGAAGAGCTCGATGCCCAGGGCCGGCTGGTCAGCCCGCCTTTCGTCGACTGCCATTTCCACATGGATGCGACGCTGTCGCTCGGCCTGCCGCGCCTCAACCAGTCCGGCACGCTGCTCGAGGGCATCGCGCTCTGGGGCGAGCTCAAGCCGCTTTTGACCCATGAGGCGGTGATCGAGCGGGCCCTCAACTATTGCGACCTCGCCGTGGCGCGCGGCATCGGCGCGATCCGCAGCCATGTCGACGTCTGCGACGATCGCCTGCTCGGCGTCGAGGCCCTGCTCGAGGTCAAGGATCGCGTGGCCTCCTATCTCGACCTGCAGCTCGTGGCCTTCCCCCAGGACGGCCTCTATCGGGACCCGACGGCCAGGGCCAACCTCCTGCGCGCCCTCGACCTCGGGGTCGAGGTGGTCGGCGGCATCCCGCATTTCGAGCGTACCATGGAGGACGGCCGGCAGTCGGTCGTCGATCTCTGCGAAATCGCGGCGGAGCGCGGTCTCCTCGTCGACCTGCACTGCGACGAGAGCGACGATCCCCATTCGCGCCACATCGAGACGCTCGCCAGGGAGACCGAGAGGCTCGGCCTCGGCGGCCGGGTCGCGGGCTCGCACCTGACCTCCATGCACAGCATGGACAACTACTACGTCTCGAAGCTCCTGCCCCTGATCGCCGAGGCGGGTGTGGCGGCGATCGCCAACCCGCTCATCAACATCGTCATCCAGGGGCGCCACGACACCTATCCCAAGCGCCGCGGGCTGACGCGCATCGCCGAGCTGCAGGCCGCCGGCGTGCCGGTCGGGTTCGGCCATGACTGCGTCATGGACCCCTGGTATTCGCTCGGCTCGGGCGACATGCTCGAGGTGGCGCACATGGCGGTGCATGCCGCCCAGCTCACCAGCCGCGAGGCGATGCGCGCCGCCTTCGCCGCGGTGACGAGCGTGCCGGCCAGCATCCTCGGGCTCGACGGGTACGGCCTGGAGCCCGGCTGCCACGCCGACCTCGTCCTGCTCGATGCCGAGGATCCGATCGAGGCGATACGCCTCAAGGCGACGCGGCTCGTCGTCGTCCGTCGCGGCCGGGTCATCGCCGAGACCGCGGCCCCGGTCAGCCAGCTGCACCTCCCCGACCGGCCGGCGAGCGTCTCGCCGCGCCGCGCCGCCCGCGGCTGACCCGGGCCGCCGCTAACCAACGCTTAATTCCCTTGTGGCAGCTTTCGGGCAGTTACCCGGGAGCTTCTGGATGGCGGAATCGAGACTTCACGACGAAACGTCGCTGGCAATGGTCAACCAGCGCGCCCTCTACCGTTTCGCCTGGATCTTCGGCAGCGGGCTCGCCCTCGCGCTGACCCTGCCCGGCATTCTCTTCGCCGCATCCTTCGGCTCGTTCACCGGACTTGGTGCCGGGATCGTTGCAACTGTAGCACTACTCGCCCGGGAAGAGCCCTTCGCCCCCCACTTCACCCGCTGGGACATCGCCGCGGCGCTCTATGCCATGAGCCTGTTTGCCGGGCTCTTCGTCGATATCGAGGGCGTGCGGCAATATCTCCTGCTGCAACAGCAGGGCCTTCACTGACCGGCCCGGCGCGGCGCGGCAAGTGCCCGGCGCCGCTCCGGGCAATGTTCGCCAGGTGAACCGCAGAAAACAGAGGCAGGCGAACCTTCGCCCACGGCGTTCCGACAAAGATCACCCCTGCCTTTGCATGCTTTCGATGAAGTTCCGTGGCGCAGCGGCGAACTATTTCAACGATCATTGCGCGTTCACGAGTTCCCGTCGAGCGCGACGCCCGCCGATACTGGAACGTCGGCGCACATGGCGAAATCGCGTCGGCCCGTCATGGCTTTTCGCTTTCGCAAGCCCGATTCCTCTGGTTTGCGCGATGCTCCACGCCCCGGCGTGCACAGGCTTTCATATTTGCGCTTGGCGCTTGTTCTAAACTCTGCCATTTACGCCGATCAGTGCGCCGCTCGCCCCGGCAATGACAAACAATAAGACGAAGAGTAACAACAGACTGATGCTCGCCTTCAATCGAACCGACCTCGAACGCCTGTTCTCCGAAGCGATCTGGCTCAAGGCCGAGCATCTGGTCGGGGACGGGGCGGTGGTCGACGTGAACGTGGAGCGCGACGGCAAGTCGATTACCGGCCAGATCAAGGGCGGGCGGCGAACGCCCTATCTGACCCGGATCAAGATCGCCAACGGCCGCGGCGGCCGGGTTCGCCTGTCGAGCACCTGCTCCTGCTTCTATCCGGAATGCGAGCACGCCGCCGCCACCCTGCTCGGCCTGCTCGACCAGTCGACCACGCTCGATCCCGAGGACGGCTCGGTCGTCGTCGATGCCGAGCTCGAGAGCTGGGTCGCCGCCGTCAACGCCGCCACCCGCAACGGCCATGCGGATGCCGCGGACGTCGTCCTCTACCTCCTGGAGCCGGCCCAGCGCTCCTGGCGCGACGGCAGCCTCGCCCAGCCCATCTCGATCAACACCGCCCGCGCCAAGCGGCTGCGCTCGAACGCCTATGGCCGGGAGAACCCGGTCGCCATCGCCAACCTCCTGGCCGACCCTGCCCCTGGTTATGTCGGCCTCGAGGACCAGGTGATCGGCCGCCTGCTCGGTGGCGGCAACGGCCAGAGCCGCCGCCTCGGCTCGCGGGCGGATGGCGAGGCGCTGATCCGGGTCCTGGAGACCGGCCGCTGCCACTGGCGGAACGCGGCGAGCCCGCCGCTCCACTACGTCGCCGACCCCAGGCGCGGCGGGTTCGTCTGGCGGTTCGACAGCGAGGGCCAGCAGCACCTGGTCTGCGAGGTCGACGACCGGCACGACGACCTCGTGGTCGTGGCGCTGGGCGAGCCCTGGTACATCGATATCTCGACGAGCGAGGTCGGCAGGGTCGAGACCGGCGTCGATGCGGCGCTCGCCGGCCATCTCGTCAATGCGCCGGCGATCCCGGCGGCGGCGGCCACCATCATCCGCCAGCGCCTGGTGCCGAGCGGCGAGCGCCTGCCGCTGCCCGAGCCCCTGAAGAAGCGCGAGCGGCTGGAGACCAGGCCGCAGCCGATCCTCCTCCTGCACTGCCCGAGCCTCGTCGTGCATCGCGGCACGGGCTGGCGGCGCGAGGAGCAGGAGGTCGACTGCCCCCTCGCCCGGGTCGCCTTCGACTATGCCGGGGCCGAGATCGGCTGGCAGGACGGCCGGCCCGAGATCAACCACGTCCAGAACAACCGCCTCCTGGTCCTGCCGCGCGACACGATTGCCGAGGTGCAGGCGATCGAGCGGCTCAACACGCTGGGGCTGCAGCCGCTCGGGCCGACCGGGCTCGGCCGCTTCGCGCCGGAGCCGCTGCGCCAGGATTTCACCTTCGAGGAGGACGAGGACGACGACGTCTCCGTCCGCTGGGTCGAGTTCAACCATATCGACGTGCCCAAGCTGCGCACCGAGGGCTGGCGCGTCGTCTATGACGAGACCTATCCCTTCCAGGTCATCGACCAGCCGGTATCGTGGCAGATCGACCTCAACGATTCGGGGATCGACTGGTTCGAGCTGGATGTCGGGATCGACCTCGACGGCGAGCGGATCCCGCTATTGCCGGTGCTGCTCGACCTCTTCCAGCGCTCGCCCGAGGACATGACGCCGGCGGCCTTGGCCGCCTATGGCGAGGAGCCCGTCTACGGCACGCTGCCGGACGGCCGGCTGCTGCCGATCCCGGCGGCCCGCCTCATGGCCATGCTGGAGGCGCTCTACGAGCAGTTCGTCAACAACCGGGTCGACCCGCAGGGGCGGCTGCGCCTGGCCCCGGCCGAGGCGTCCAGGCTCACGGTCATCGACCGGACGATGACCGAGGACGAGGTGGTGTGGACCGGCGGCGAGCGCATTTTGCGCCTCGCCCGCCAGCTCGGCGACAACGATCGCATCACCCAGATCGAGCCGCCTAAATCCCTGCAGGCAAAGCTGCGCCCCTATCAGCAGCAGGGCCTGAGCTGGCTGCAGTTCCTGGCCTCGGTCGGGCTCTCGGGCGTGCTCGCCGACGACATGGGTCTCGGCAAGACCCTGCAGACCCTGGCCCACATCCTCTGCGAGAAGGAGAACGGCCGGCTGACGCGGCCGGCGCTGATCGTGGCGCCGACGTCGCTGATCCCGACCTGGCGAAGCGAGGCCCGGCGCTTCGCGCCGTCGCTCAACATGCTGACCCTGCACGGCAACAACCGCAGCGACCTCTTCCGCCGCATCGAGCGCAGCGACATCGTGCTGACCAGCTATGCGCTGATGTTGCGCGATCGCGACGAGCTGGTACGGCGCAAATACCGGATGGTCGTGCTCGACGAGGCGCAGGCCATCAAGAACCCGGCGACCAAGCTCGCCAAGGTGTCGTGCGAGCTCGAGGCGGACCACAAGATCGCGCTGTCCGGCACGCCCATGGAAAACCATCTGGGCGAGCTCTGGTCGGTCTTCCATTTCCTGATGCCGGGCTTCCTCGGCGACCGCGAATCCTTCCGGCGGATCTTCCGCCAGCGCATCGAGAAGGAGGGCGATACCGACCGCCAGGCGCTGCTGGTCCAGCGCGTGCGGCCCTTCCTCATGCGCCGCACCAAGGAGGAGGTCGCCTCCGAGCTGCCGCCGAAGAGCGAGTTCATCCGCGAGATCGAGCTCTCCGACGAGCAGCGCGATCTCTACGAGAGCGTGCGCCTCGCCATGCATGCGCGGGTGCGCGAGGAGATCGAGCAGCGGGGCCTGGCGCGCTCCAACATCGCCATCCTCGAGGCCCTCCTGAAGCTCCGCCAGATCTGCTGCGACCCGAGGCTTTTGAAGAAGCGCGAAGGCGCGGCGCCGGCGAGTGCCAAGTACGAGATGCTGATGAGCATGATCGAGGGCATGGTCGAGACCGGCCGGCGGATCATCGTCTTCTCGCAGTTCGTCGAGATGCTCGAGCTGATCGTCGAGGGGCTCGAGGAGCAGGGCATCGCCTACACCATCCTCACCGGCCGGACCCGCGACCGCGAGGCGCCGGTGAAGAAGTTCCAGAACGGCGACGTGCCGGTCTTCCTGATCAGCCTCAAGGCCGGCGGCACCGGCCTGACGCTGACCCGGGCCGATACCGTCATCCACTACGACCCCTGGTGGAACCCCGCCGTCGAGGCGCAGGCCACCGACCGGGCGCACCGCATCGGCCAGGACAAGACCGTCTTCGTCTACAAGCTCGTCGCCAGCGGCACCGTCGAGGAGAAGATGGTGGAGCTGCAGGAGCGCAAGCGGAGCCTCGTCGAGGGCGTGCTCGGCGGCGTCAAGGGCGGCGGCATGGGCCTCTCCGAGACCGACATCGAAGCGCTCTTCGCCCCCCTGCCCGACTGAGCCGCAGGCTCAGGGCGACTGCATCCGGACGCCGAACTCCTGCCCGGCCTCGTGCAGCAGTGCCTCGACATAGGGTGCGAAGGAGCGGTTGACGGCGAGGCGATAGCGGTCGGCCGCCAGCCGGTCGAGCACGATCTCGGCCTTGCCCAGCACCGTGCGCGTCGCGGCATCGACGGGAAAGCCGCCGTCGTGCAGGTCGAGCGGGCAGGCAGCGGCCAGCGTCTGGCGAACCGCTGGCCCGGAGAGCTCCAGCACGGCGAAGCGGGCCGAGACATCGACCAGCGCATGGTGGTGGTCGGCGAGCACCGGTTGCAGGCGGTCGACGAGATCCGCCACCGCCGGGCGCGGCACGAGCATCAGATACTCGTCCGGGCCGAGGCGGATGGTCCGCGCATCGGCCTCGCCCGCCGCCCGGTTGATCGCGGCGGGCCAGGGGCGGTCCAGAGTGCTCGCCGCCAGCTTCGCCACCTCGTCGGCTGCCCGGAGCAGGAGCTTGCCGAGCCCGGGGCGGGGCTGCAGCTCGACGCCTGGCATTTTCGACTGGTCAGCCATGCAGGCGGCTCCCCTCCGGATCGATGAAGAGGGGCTTCGTCACCAGGGCGGCGATCGACGGACCATCCGGCATCGGCACGTGGAGCGTCTGCCCGTGACGGCCATGGCCGCCTTCGACCAGGGCCAGGGCGATCGAGCGGCCGAGATTGGGGCTATGGTAGGCCGAGGTGACGTGGCCCACCATGCGCGCCGGCACGGCCGGGTTCGGGGTCAAAGTGAGCTGGGCACCCTCCTCGAGGACGCGCTCGGGCTCGGCGGTGAGCAGGCCGACGAGCTGGCGGCGGTCGGCGCTTCGGAGGTCCTCCCGTTCGAGACCGCGTTTGCCGATGAAGTCGCCCTTCTTCCTGGCGACGATCCAGTCCATGCCGAGGTCGAGGGGTGTGACCGTGCCGTCGGTCTCCTGGCCCACGATGATGAAGCCCTTCTCGGCGCGCAGCACGTGCATGGCTTCGGTGCCGTAGAGGCCGGCATCGTGCGGGCGGCCCGCTTCGAGCAGGGCTTCCAGGACCTCCGCCCCCCGGTCGGCCGGGACGTTGACCTCGAAGGCGAGCTCGCCCGTGAAGCTGATGCGGAAGATGCGGCCGGCGACACCGGCGATGCGGGCCGGGCGCCAGGCCATGTGGGGGAAGGCATCGGCGGCGAGGTCGCAGCCCTCGACCAGAGGGGCCAGCACGTCGCGCGCCCGCGGGCCGTTGATGGCGATGGCGGCCCATTCCTCGGTGACCGAGGTGAGATAGACCTCGAGGTCGGGCCATTCGGTCTGCAGCAGGTCCTCGAGCCAGGCGAGCACGCGGGCAGCACCGCCCGTGGTCGTCGTCATGTGGAAATGCCGGTCGTCAAGACAGGCGGTGACGCCGTCGTCCATGACGAAGCCGTCATCGCCGAGCATCAGGCCGTAGCGGCACATGCCGGGGGCGAGCTTCGACCAGGCGTTGGTGTAGACCCGGTTGAGAAAGGTCCGGGCGTCCTTGCCCTGCACGTCGATCTTGCCGAGCGTGGAGGCGTCGAGCAGGCCGGCGGTGCGGCGCACGGCGGCCGTCTCGCGGGCGACGGCGGCGTGCATGTCCTCGCCCGGCTTCGGGAAGTACCAGGCGCGCTTCCAGGTGCCGACATCCTCGAAGACGGCCCCCCGCGCCTCGGCGATCTCGTGCATCGGGGTCCGGCGGACGACGTCGAAGAGCGCACCCCGGCTGTGGCCGACGATGGCGCCGAAGGTGAGCGGCACGTAGGGCGGGCGGAAGGTCGTCGTGCCGACCTCGGTGACCGGCTTCGCCAGTTTCTCCGCGACGATGGCGAGCGCGTTGACGTTCGAGGTCTTGCCCTGGTCGGTGCCCATGCCGGTCGTGGTGTAGCGCTTGACGTGCTCGATCGAGCGGAAGCCCTCGGTCAGCGCCAAGCCCAGATCCTTCGCCGTCACGTCGTTCTGGAAGTCGACGAAGGCCTTGGCCCTGACGGACTGCCGGTCGGCCGGCACCGCCCAGAGCGGGCGAAGCGGGGCAGGATCACCTTCGAAGCCGCTGAAGTCCCCGGCGCAGGCACCGACGGAGGTCGTCGCCTGCACGGCCTCGCCCGGCACGAAGGCCTGCAGGTGCTCGTCGAAGCGGAGCCGGCCGCGGCTCTGCGAGAAGAGCGAGACATTGGGGTTCCAGCCGCCCGAGACGAGCAGGAGATCGCAGGCCACGGGCTCGCCCAGATGGCCTGCCAGGCCGCCCTCGTCATTGAGCCGCGCCACGGCCGCCTGGGTGATGCGCCGGCGTCCCTCCGTGCCGGTGACGACGGCATTGGCGACGACCCGGATGCCGGCCGCCCGGGCGGCGGCGACCCGGGCACTCTCGGGGTTGGCGCGCGCATCGACGATGCAGGCGATGCCGACACCCTTGGCGGCGAGGTCGAGGGCGGCGACATAGGCCGTGTCGTTGTTGGTGAAGACGACGGCCCGCGTGCCGGGCCGGACGGCGTAGCGGTTGAGATAGGCGCGCGCGGCCGACGCCAGCATGACGCCCGGGCGGTCGTTGCCGACAAAGACGATGGGCCGTTCGATCGCACCCGTGGCGAGCACCACCTCGCCTGCGCGAATCCGCCAGAGCCGCTGCCGCGGCAGGTCCGGGTCGGGACCGGCGAGGTGGTCGGTGACCCGCTCGAGCGCCACGACATAACCGTGGTCGTAGTAGCCGGTGACCGTGGTCCGGGTCAGGCAGGTCACCTCCTCGAGCGTGGCGAGCTCGGCAAGCCGGCCCCCGAGCTCCGCCGGCACGTCCTGCCGGTCCAGCCAGCCGCCGCCGAATTCGGGCCGCTCGTCGACCAGAATGACGCGCCTGCCGGCCCGCCCGGCCGCGAGGGCGGCATCCAGCCCGGCGGGGCCCGCGCCGACCACCAGCACGTCGCAATGCGCGTGGCGGTGCAGATAGCGGTCGGGATCGGGGCCGGTCGGGGCGGTGCCGAGCCCGGCCGCGGCCCGGATGCGCGGCTCGTAGACGCCCTTCCAGAAGGCGGCCGGCCACTTGAAGGTCTTGTAGTAGAAGCCGGCGGGGAGCAGCGGCGAGAGGAGGTCGTTCACCGCGCCGACATCGAGGTCGAGAGACGGCCAGTGGTTCTGGCTCCGCGCGTCCAGCCCGTCGACGAGTTCGACCACGGTGGCCCGCATGTTGGGGTCGCTGCACCCGCCGCCCCGCTCGAGCTGGAGCAGCGCGTTCGGCTCCTCCGCCCCGGCGGTCATGATGCCGCGCGGGCGGTGATACTTGAAGCTGCGGCCGACGAGATGGACGCCGTTGGCGAGGAGGGCCGAGGCGAGCGTGTCGCCCGCGAAGCCCTGCATCTGCATGCCGTTGAAGCGAAAGCGGAGCGGCCGCTCGCGATCGATCCGGCCGCCCGTGGCGATACGAAAGTCCTCCGCCATCACGCGCGGCCCAGGTCGGGCGGCGGGCTGCCCATGGGATAGATGGCGAGGATCTCGTCGCTCACCGTGTCGCGCGCCAGGTTGAACCAGCGCTGGCAGCCGTGGATGTGGTTCCAGCGCTCGAAATGCAGGCCCTTCGGGCTCCGGCGCAGATAGAGATAGTCGCGCCACTCGGCGTCGGTCGTGCCCTCGGGCGCGACCGGCCGCGCGATATGCGCCTCGCCGCCGCAGCGGAACTCGATCTCGGCGCGCGGGCCGCAATGGGGGCAGTCGATCAGCAGCATCGCCTAGCTCTTTGTACGCGGTGACGATATAAAATTGTAAGTGGAAATTTAGCGCCATCAACAAATTTAGCGCTATCAACAAGGGGCCGCATGGCTGACGGCGACAATAAGGATGCACGTAGCGACATCGGCGCCGGTCGCGGCGCCTCGCTGTAACTGCGTTTTACCGCGGCGCATTGAAGTGGCTACGAGCGAAATGCATCTGCAATAGCCCCTACATCGCACTAGATCATACCTCAGCGAGATGATGCCCGAGGCGAGCCAAATGCAGGAATTGCGGTGCGGTAGCCATACCGACGCTCCGTGACGAATAGGTTGTGACACGATAATACGTGGGATCGAATCGCCGGGAACAATACGGACGGCGTTCCAAGGCGACAAAGGGTTGCCCGAGATCGTCCGCAGGAATGTCAGGCCAATGCATCAAGCCGCGTTGGCCACGCCAGTACTGGACACGCTCATGTGAGACGATATGCTTTGTGCCACAAGGGGGCAGGTGGCATGCATCGAAAAGATGAACAGGATGTAAGACGTGGAATTCCTACGCCGCGACACACGTCGTGTGAACTATTTGTTGCGTAGAATTGCAGTTGATATGCAGCGTCGATCAACCAATCGGGGAGATAGAAATGGGGGATAGACATATTTTTAATGAGCATGACCTTCGCGAATTCGGAAAGGATTGCAAATATTGCTATGATAATTCTGATACAAGGAGGCTGGATAAGCATGTCTATTTGCATCACGAAACAGCTCAAATATTTGATAAGATTGTTGAAGTGGAAGCAAATGTAAGACGGGAAAAGGGAGTTAGCACGGGACTGGGATTAGGCGGTATCTTGGCAGGATTCGCCACAAGTGGCATAACTTACATGTATCATAGAATTACCCTTGAAAGTACAATGCACAATCGTTTGCGTGAATCTGGATTGGGCGAATATTTATATATTACAAATTTTTACTCGTATAAAAAACTATCATTCAGCGAATTTAAACAATATCAATACAAACTTACGCACGAAGACATGGACGTTCATATTGATTAGGAGACCAATGCTTCGTTAGTAGAAGTGGTATTTCAATGCAAATCCAAGATGGAGTTGTCTATACTGAATATTGTATATGGTTGTCATTCTGGCACGATTATCGTTGATGGCTAAATCTATAATTAAATGACTTGCGCAGAATTGGTAGTAAGCTAAGTGTACAGAGCTGGTATTGACCTGACAGTGCCGCATTGAGCGGGCTCTTCGGGCAGCCTTGGCTGCGGGTGTGTTTTCCCCTTCGTCGGTTGTGGCTTGGGCACGCCTTCCTTGAAGGCGTGGACCGGTGTGGCACAGGTGTCAGGTGATTACCGTCTCAGAAAAACCTGAGAGGCCGCGTCAGTGCGCCACGGCGGCGGCGGCGGCCTCGTCGATCAGGCGGCCGGTCCTGAAGCGATCGAGGGTGAAGGGGGCGTTGATCCTGTGCGGCTCGCCGATGGCGAGGGTGTGGGCGAAGACGTGCGCCGAGCCGGTCGTCGCCTTGAAGCCGCCGGTGCCCCAGCCGCAATTGACGAAGAGGCCCTCAAGGGGGGTCTTCCCGATGATCGGGCTGCGGTCGGGGGTGACGTCGACGATGCCGCCCCACTGGCGGAGCATGGCCATGCGCGAGAACACCGGGAAGAGCTCGAGGATGGCTTCGAGCGTGTGCTCGAGGATCTGGATGCCGCCCCGCTGGCTGTAGCTCACATACTGGTCCGTGCCGGCGCCGATGACGAGCTCGCCCTTGTCGGACTGGCTGATATAGGCGTGGACGGTGTTGGACATGACCACGCAGGGAAAGACGGGCTTCACGGGCTCGGAAACGAGCGCCTGCAGGGGGTAGGATTCGAGCGGCATGCGCACGCCCGCCATGGCCATGACGACCGGGGTGTGGCCGGCCGTGACGACGCCGACCCGCTTCGCACGGATGAAGCCCTTGCCGGTCTCGACGCCGACCACCCGGTCGCCCTCGCGGCGGATGCCGGTGACCGGGCAGTTCTGGATGATGTCGACGCCCCTGGCATCGGCACCACGCGCATAGCCCCAGGCGACGGCGTCGTGGCGGGCGGTGCCGCCGCGCCGCTGCAGGGCGGCGCCGACCACCGGGTAGCGGGCGCCACGGTCGATCGACAAGGGCGGGCAGAAGGCCTGCGCCGCCTCGGGTGTGAGCCACTCGTTGTCGACGCCGTTCAGGCGATTGGCGTGGACGTGCCGCTTCAGCACCTGCACGTCGTGGGTGTTGTGGGCCAGCATCATGACGCCACGCTGGCTGAACATGACGTTGTAGTTCAGCTCGGCCGAGAGGCCTTCCCACAAGCGGACCGAGTGGTCGTAGATGGCGGCACTCTCGTCGTAGAGATAGTTGGAGCGGATGATCGTGGTGTTGCGGCCGGTATTGCCGCCGCCGAGCCAGCCCTTCTCGATCACGGCGACATTGGTGATGCCGTGTTCCTTCGCGAGATAGTAGGCCGTGCCCAGCCCGTGGCCGCCGGCGCCGATGATGACGACGTCGTATTCGGGGCGCGGCTCGGGGCTCCGCCAGGCCTCCTGCCAGTTGCGGTGACCGGTGAGCGCGTTCCGCGCCAGCGAGACGATCGAGTAGCGTTGCATCGGCCCCTGCCGGCTCCCCTCTGCCCGTCGACGACCTAGCCCATGACGCGGGCCGGGCTTTGCCCGGCGCGACCCGTTCCTGCGTCGGGGCGGCGAGCCGCGGCGGCATGCCCCTCATTAACCACGATTGCGGCAGGGTCACCACCGGGGGACGGCGCAGGACAGGCTTGACGCCAGACCGACCAGTCGGTATGCATCGTCGCAGATACCGACCAGTGGGTATGCTTGGCGATGGCGGCACGGCACGATTCGAAGACCCGGCTTCTGGACGCGGCGCTGAAGGTCGTGCGGACCAGGGGCTACAACGCGACGCGGGTCGAGGACATCTGCGCCGAGGCGGGCGTCACCAAGGGCAGCTTCTTCCATCATTTCAAGAGCAAGGACGATCTGGCGCTGGCCGCCGTGGCGCACTGGATCGAGATGACAGGCGGCTTCTTCGCCGAAGCGCCCTACCACGCGCCTGCCGACCCGCTCGATCGCCTCCTCGCCTATGTCGACTTCAGGAAGTCGATCATCGAGGGCGACATCGCCGAGTTCACCTGCCTCGTCGGCACCATGACGCAGGAGATCCACGAGTCGCACCCTGCCCTGCGCGACGCTTGCGCCGCCAGCATCTTCGGCCACGCGGCAACGCTCGAGCCGGACATCGAGGCGGCCATGCGCCAGCGCGGCATCGCGCCCGACTGGACGCCGGCGAGCCTCGCCCGACACAGCCAGGCGGTGCTGCAGGGAGCCTTCATTCTCGCCAAGGCGACGGGCGACAGGACTGTGGCCCGCGAGTCGGTGGATCACCTCAAGCGCTACATCGAGCTGCTTTTCGCTTCACCATTTGCAAGGAAGGACAGGCCCTGATGCCGAATACCGTTCGTTTGCACCGGGTCATCGCCGCCCCGCCCGAGAAGGTCTACCGGGCGTTCCTCGACCCCGACGCGCTCGCCCGCTGGCTGCCGCCAAACGGCTTCACCGCAAGGGTGCATGCCATGGATGCCCGGGTCGGCGGCGGCCACCGGATGAGCTTCACGAACTTCACGACGGGCAAGTCCCACGACTTCGGTGGCGAATATGTCGAGCTGAAGCCGAACGAGCGCCTCCGCTACACCGACCGTTTCGACGATCCGGGCCTGCCGGGCGAGATGCAGGTGACGGTCGACCTCAGGGAGGTCTCCGTCGGCACCGACATCACCATCGTGCAGGAAGGCGTGCCGGACATCATTCCGCTCGAGGCCTGCTATCTCGGCTGGCAGGATTCGCTTCGGCACCTGGCGAGACTGGTCGAGCCCGACCTCAAGAACTGACTGGGCCCCGCTGTGCACCGGCCGACGACGCAAGGGAGGATGTCGCTGATGAATGTGCAGGAGCAGGACGGCGTGATCGCCGTCCTGAAGCGGCTCGGCATGGGCCACGCGGCGAAGGACGCGGCCATGATCGTCGACTGCTACGCGCCCGACGCCACCATTTACGGCCTGGCGCCGCCGCTCGGCAGCCGCGGCATGGACCCGGACGAGGTCAAGGCGTGGCTCGCAACCTGGGACGGCCCGATCGACATCGACGGTGCCGAATCGGAGCTGGTCATCGGCGCGGATCTCGCCTGGGTGACAGGCCTCAACCGCATGCGCGGAACGAAGACCGACGGTGAGCGCGTCGACATGTGGTTCCGCACGACGATCTGCCTGCGCAAGCAGGAGGGCCGCTGGCGCATCGTCCACGACCACTCCTCCACGCCCTTTTACATGGACGGCTCCGGTCGCGCGGCCGTCGATCTGTCGCCGGATGGGCAGGCGCGATGGAACGATCCTGCGCCCTGAGCCGTTCATGGTCGTTTTGCTCGCCCGTGGAGCGCGGAGGGGCTTGCGACCGACACGCGACGCTGGCGAAGGCATGCTGAACCCGGAAAGGAAACCTCATGGAACCGACGATCTATCTCTTCTTCAAGGGCAACTGCCTCGAGGCGATGACCCACTATGCCGAGACGCTCGGCGGCAAGATCGGCGAGATCCACCGCAATGCCGACGCGCCGGATCCGGAGAGCCGGATGCCGGGCGGCGACGACATGGTCATGAACATGAGCATGCAGCTCGGCAACGCGACCATCATGGCGTCGGACAACAGCGACGGGATGTACACCAAGCCGCAGGGCTTCGCCGTGTCCATTGCGCCCTCCTCGCTCGCCGAGTTCGAGCGCGTCCATGCGGCGCTGGCGAGGGGCGCGCAGTCGGTGGCTATGGAGCCCGGCGAGACCTTCTGGGCGGAGCGCTTCGCCATGTTCACCGACCGCTACGGCACGCCCTGGATGCTCAACTACACGGGCTCGAAGGCACCGAACTGAGCGGCGACCGACAGGGGAGCAACGACATGCCGGATCTCGTCACCTGCCTCTGGTTCGACCACGGCGAAGCGAAGAAGGCGGCGGAGTTCTATGCCGCGACCTTTCCCGAGAGCCGGGTCGGGCGCGTGAACGCGGCGCCCGGCGACTTTCCCGGCGGCCGCGAAGGCAGCGAGCTGACCGTCGAGTTCACGGTGCTGGGGCGCAGGTTCATCGGCCTCAATGGCGGGCCGAACTTCAAGCCGGACGAGGCGATCAGCTTCATGGTCGTCACCGACGACCAGGAGGAGACCGACCGCTACTGGAAAGCCATCGTCGAGAACGGCGGGGCCGAGAGCGCCTGCGGCTGGTGCAAGGACCGCTGGGGCTTTTCCTGGCAGATCACGCCGAAGCTGCTGCTGGACCTGACGACGAGCGCCGACCGAACGAAGGCCAGGCGCGCCTTCGACGCGATGATGACGATGACGAAGATCGACATTGCGGCACTCGAGGCCGCGGTGGCGAAGGACTGAGGCTGCAACGACCACCATCCGAAACGGAAAAAGGGGAGCGACGACCATGGCTTACGTCGACGGTTTTCTGATCGCGGTGCCGACTGCCAACCGGCAGAAATTCATCGATCACGCCAACAACGCGAACACCGTGTTCATGGAGCTCGGTGCCACGCGCGTCCTCGAATGCTGGGGCGACGACGTGCCGACGGGCGAGACCACGGACTTTCGCCGGGCGGTCAAGGCGAAGGACGACGAGACGGTCGTCTTCTCCTGGGTCGAGTGGCCCGACAAGGCGACCCGCGATGCCGCCATGGCCAAGTTGACAGAGCTGATGAAGACCGACGACCGGATGAACCCCGAGAAGAACCCGATGCCGTTCGACGGCAAGCGGTTGATCTACGGCGGCTTCCAGCCGGTCGTCGTGCTCTGAGCCACGGGCCGCGTCGGCTTTCACGGGTGACGACGGAGCCGACGCGCGCCTCGGCTGTGGTTGACGGGAAAAAACTGTGTTACGCCATGCCGATGTGAGCGGATGGTGACGGGCCATGCAGGTGGTGACGACGGCGGGCGCGGCGGTCGATACCGAGACGGTCGCGTTCCTTCTCGTCCCGGATTTCTCCATGATCTCCTTTGCCAGCGCGGTCGAGCCGCTGCGCATCGCCAACCGCCTCTCGGGCCGGGCCCTCTATCGCTGGCTGCTCCTCTCCAAGGATGGCGGGCCGGTGCGCGGCAGCAACGGCATCAGCGTCAATGTCGATCTCTCGATGGAGCAGATCGCGGCGAGCTTCGGCCAGTCGCTGCCGACGATATGCGTCGCTTCCGGCCTGCATGGCGAGCGCTATGCCGACCGCGATGTCTTCGCCTGGCTCCGGCGCATGGACCGGCACGGGGCGACGATCGGGGCCCTCTGCACAGGTGCGCACATCCTCGCCAAGGCGGGGCTGATCACCGACCACCGCTGCACCATCCACTGGGAGAACCTGCCGGGCTTCGTCGAGGCCTTCCCGGACATCGATGTCGCGGCGGACCTCTACGAGATCGACCGCAACCGCTTCACCTGCTCGGGTGGCACGGCACCGCTCGACCTGATGCTCAGCCGGATCGCCGCGGCCCATGGCGAGGAGCTCGCCACCAAGGTCAGCGAGCAATGCCTGCTGGATCGCATCCGCGGGCCGCATGACCGCCAGCGCATGCCGATCCGCATCCGCTTGGGCGTGCACCATCCCAAGCTGATCAACGCCATCGAGCTGATGGAGGCGAACATCGAGGAGCCGCTGCCGCAGGAGCAGCTCGCCCATTATATCGGCCTCTCCCGCCGCCAGCTCGAGCGGTTGTTCCGTCGCCACATGGGCCGCACGCCGGCGCAATACTATCTCGAGCTCCGGCTCGAGCGCGCCCGCCATCTGCTCTACCAGACCGACCTGCCGATCATGAACATCGCCTGCGCCTGCGGCTTCGTCTCCGCCTCGCACTTCTCGACCTGCTACCGGCAGATGTTCGGCCGCACGCCCAGGGCCGAGCGCAACGTCGCCGCCTGAGCCGCCCGGGTTGGGCCTGGTCGATTTTTCTTGCCATCCGCGATTGAGTGTAGCCGGCGCTACAGCCGGCCTTGGCCTGTCAACGCATGATCGGTTGCATCGAGGCAGTCAGGCACGAGAACGACCATGCGTTACAGCGAACCACCTCCCGAATACACCGACTCCCTGCATCCCCTGGTTTTCGACTCGCTGCTGCCGGCGGCGGGGTCCAGTGTCGTCCTGGCCGTCATCGCATTCCTGGCGTTGACGTTCCTTTAAGCCAGTGCTTCAGGCCTTGACCCCGGCGCCGGCCAGCGGCTCGGCCTCGGGGTCGAGCGGCCAGCGCGGGCGGGCGGCAACGTCCAGGCCGTCGGTCAGGCCGAGGGCGAGCCGTTCGATCCCGGCCCAGGCCACCATCACGCCATTGTCGCCGCAGAGCGCCGGCGGCGGGATGACGAGCTCGGCGCCATGCACCAGGGCCAGATCCTGCAGCCGGGCGCGGATGTGCCGGTTGGCGGCGACGCCGCCGGCGACCACGAGCCGGTTTGCGGCGGCGGTTCCCGCGAGGCGCTGCAGGGCTCGCGCCGTCCGGTCGGCGAGGCAGTCGGCGACGGCCGCCTCGAAAGCGGCGCAGAGATCGGCGACGAAGGGGTCGTCCACCTTCTCCGCCCCCAGGATCACCTGGCGAACGGCGGTCTTCAGTCCGGAAAACGAAAAGTTGCAGTGCGGCTGGCCGTGGAGCGGTCGCGGCAGGCGGAACCGTTCGGGATGGCCGCCCTCGGCCGCGGCCTCGACCAGCGGGCCGCCCGGATGGCCGAGCCCCAGCATCTTCGCGACCTTGTCGAAGGCCTCGCCCACCGCGTCGTCGATGGTGCTGCCGAGCCGCGTGTAGCGGCCGACACCCTCCACGAGCTGGAGCTGGCAGTGCCCGCCCGAGACGAGGAGGAGGGTGTAGGGGAAGTCGAGCCCGTGGGTCAGCCGGGCGGTCAGGGCATGCGCCTCGAGGTGGTTGACGGCGACGAGCCGCAGCCCGGTGGCGAGG
>JAUIID010000009.1 GCA_030431615.1 Alphaproteobacteria bacterium | reverse complement strand
AACGCAAGGGGCTGAAGCTCGGGCATTATGTCGGCGAGTTCACCACGCCCGGCATCGGCTACATCATGAAGGAGGCCGGCGCCGACTTCGTGTTCCTCGACATGGAGCACAGCGGCAACTCGTTCGAGACCGTGCAGCGCTGCCTGCGCTACTTCGAGGCGGCCGGCGTGGCGGTCTTCACCCGGGTCCCCTCCGACCGCTACGACCACATCGCCCGCGCCCTCGACGCCGGTGCCGACTCGGTCGTCATCCCGATGGTCGGCTCCGCCGCACAGGCCCGCTCCGTCGTCGAGAAGATGAAGTACACGCCCGTCGGCAAGCGCGGACTCGCCCTCGCCCTCGCCAATGACCGCTACAAGATGCAGCCGGTCAGCGAGGCGCTCGCCGCCGCCAACGCGCGGACCCGCTTCGTCGCCCTGATCGAGACCGCCGAAGGCATCGAGAACGTCGACGAGATCGCCGCCGTCGACGGCGTCGACGTGCTCTGGGTCGGGCATCTCGACCTCACCGCCAGCATGGGCATCCCGGGCCAGTTCGATCACCCCGACTACAGGAACGCCCTGGCGAAGGTGCTGAAGGCGGGCCAGAAGCATGGCCTCGGCCTCGGCCGGATGGTGGGCGACATCCCCTCCGGCATCGGCCTTGCCGAGGAGGGCTGGAACCTGATCGCCTACAATGGCGATGTCTGGCTGCTGCAGAGCGCCCTGCGCCAGGGTATCGACGGCATTCGTTCGGGCTATGCGGACCAGGCGAAAGCCGCCAAAAAGGGCACCGCGAAGAAGATGAAGAAGAAAGCCAAGGGAGGCTGATGACGTGGCGACCTTCGAAGTAGCCCTGAGCGGGGATTTCCGGCTGCCGGACGGCAGTGCCGCCTATCCCTCGTTCGACCTCGGCCCCCTCGAGGCCAATCCCGACGTGCGGGTCCGCTACGTCGATCCGGTCGACGGCGTCATGCCGGCTGCAGCCCTCGAGGATGTCGACGCGCTCATCCTCCTCGTCCCGCGCTTCGATGCGACGAGCGTGCCGAAGAGCGGCCGCCTCGCCGTCGTCGCCCGCTTCGGCGTCGGCTTCGACAGCGTCGACGTGCCGGTCTGCACGGCGAACGACATCGCCCTCGTCACCACGCCGGACGGCGTGCGCCGGCCGGTGGCGGTGGCCATCCTGACCTTCATCCTGGCCCTTGCCGGCAAGATGATGGTGAAGGACCAGCTCGTCCGCCAGGGTCCTGACGGCTGGGCGAAGCGCAGCGCCAACATGGGCACAGGCCTCGTCGGCCGCACGCTCGGCCAGCTCGGCATCGGCAATATCGGTGCGGAGGTCTTCCGCATCGCCCGGCCGCTCGACATGCGGTTCATCGCCTTCGACCCCTATGCCGATCCCACGGTCGCGGCCACGCTCGGGGTCGAGCTGGTCGATCTCGAGACGCTCTTCCGGGAAAGCGACTTCCTCTCCGTGAGCTGCCCGCTCAACGAGCAGACCCGGCACATCGTCAATGCCGAGCGGCTGGCGCTGATGAAGCCCACCGCCTTCATCATCAACACCTCCCGCGGCCCGGTCGTCGACCAGCAGGCGCTCTTCGAGACGCTGAAGGCGAAGCGCATCGCCGGTGCCGGGCTCGACGTCTTCGAGGTCGAGCCGACCCCGGCAGGCGAGCCGGTCACCACCCTCGACAACGTCATCCTGGCCCCGCATTCACTTTGCTGGACGGACGAGTGCTTCGCCGGGATCGGCGCCGCGGACGTCACCGCCGTGCTCGCCATGATGCAGGGCCAGGTGCCCCGGGGCATCGTCAATCGCGAGATCACCGAGCGCGCGGGCTGGCAGGCCAAGCTTGCGGCTCTGGGCAAGTGCTTCGCCGGCTGAGGTCAGCCGGGACTGAAGGGAGGCTAGAAAATGAATCGCAGAACCATCCTCGCCACGGCGGTCAGCGCCACGGCGATCCTGGCAAGTCTGCCGGCGCTCGCCCAGTCGGCGGCCGAGCGGGCCGTCGAGGCGGCCAAGCAGTATTCCGGCACCGAGATCACCATCGTCTGGGAGGCCGGGCTGCAGGCGCTCGACCCGCTCAACTTCTCGGGGCCGAAGTGGAAGGAGCTGACCGGCATCGACGTCAAGGTCATCGAGGTGCCGGTGGCCGAGATGTTCACCAAGATCCTGCAGGAGCACCGGGCCGGCACCGGCGCCTATGACGCGCTCAACGTCATCCCGTCCTGGATGGCCGACCTGGCACGCGCCGGCGCCCTCGAACCGCTCGACGCCTATGTCGACGAGTACGGCTACCGCGACGAGCTGCAGACCATCGCCCCCGTCTATCGCGACAACCAGATGCTGGTGGGCGACACCATCTACGGCCTGCCCGACGACGGCGACGTCTTCGTCTTCTACTACCGTACCGACGTGCTGGGCGATCCCGAGATCCAGGCCGCCTTCAAGGAGGCCAAGGGCTACGACCTGCCGGTGCCGCCGACCGACTGGCAGCAGTTCTACGACGTGACCTGCTTCATCACCGAGCATACCGGCGGCAAGCCTTACGGCGCCGGCCTCTTCCGCGATCCGCCCTATGCGCAGCAGATGTTCCAGGAGCGCTTCCGCGTCGAAGGCGGCAAGTTCTTCGACCCGGAGACCATGCAGGCCACGGTCAACAGCGAGGCTGGGCTCGCCGTCTTCGAGAGCATGCTGGAAGAGAACAAGTGCATGCCGCCCGGTGTGGAGACGTGGGGCTTCGTCGAGAACCTCGCCGCTTTCCTCCAGGGCGACACGGCGATGACCATCTCCTGGCCGCCCTACGGCCGCTGGGCCGCCGGCTACGGCCTCGACCAGGAAGCCTTCTCCTGGGTCCCGAAGTCGCAGATCGCCGGCAAGGTCGGCTACGCCCTGACGCCGGGCGGCCACCCGCAGCTCGCCTCCGGCTTCTCGCTCGCCGTCTCCTCCGATTCGAACAACAAGGAAGCGGCCTACCTCTTCATCCAGTGGCTGAACTCCGAGGATATCAGCATCGAGCGGGTGCAGCTGCCCTACGCGCTGCGCGACCCGTTCCGCGACAGCCACTTCACCAGCGAGGAGTACAAGTCGCGCTGGCCCGAGGCGCCGCAATATCTCGAGGCCCTGCAGGCCGGTGCCGTGAGCGGCATCCTCGACCTCTCGCTGCTGCAGACCGACCGCTACGAGGAGGCACTCCGGCAGGGCATCTCGCGGCTCTGGGCCGGCGAGGACCCGCAGACGATCCTCGACGACATCGCCGCCCAGTGGGATGCGATCACCGAGCGCGTCGGCGTCGACGCCCAGCGCGAGGCCTATCTCGACTGGTCGTCCAAGCCCAACGCCTACCCGAACTGAGCACCCGCGAGCATGAGCTCAGGGATCCAGGTCCTGGCCGAACGCAATGTCGTGGCCGTCCAGGTCCTGGATCCCGAACTCCTTGACGTCGTAGGGCTGGATGCAGAGCCCGTAATCGATCGAAGCGCCGCGCTCGACAAGCTCCGCATGTATCGCCTCGACGTCGTCGACCCAGAAATAGGCGTTCCACATCTTGTCGACGATTCTCCAGTGCGGGATGATCACGTGATCGGCGGGTGCCTGCGACAGCATGATGATGTGCCCGTCGCGTTGCGGCATGCAGAAGGCCGGCGGCTCGCCCCAGAAGCGCGGGAAGCTGAAACCCACCTTGTGGCACCAGTATTCGGCAGACCTGACCACGTCCCGAACAAGCAGAATGGGCGCGTGGCCGACGATCCTGCCCTTAGCCATGTCCGTCCCTCCCCGGTGATGCGCGCATGAGTGGTGCTGCCCGTCAGGCGTTCGTCAGCCGGCGCTTTCGCTACGGCATGGTCTGGCCGGCCGTCTTGGTCATTCTTCTGATCGGCCTCTTTCCGATTGTCTACACGGCGATCGTCAGCTTCCAGAACATCGACATGTTCGGTGAGGACACGAGCTTCCAGGGCGGCATGCACTATGCCCGCCTGATGAGCGACGCCCGCTTCTGGCAGTCGGTCCTGCACACCCTGATTTTCCTCGTGGTGGCCCTGCCGCTCGAGCTGGTGCTCGGCCTCCTCCTCGCCCTCCTCTTCCTCGACCGCCTGCCCGGCAAGCAGATCTTCGTGGCCCTCCTGATCCTGCCGGTGGTCACCTCGCCGATCATCGCGGGCTCCACCTGGCGGCTGCTCTTCGACAACCGCTACGGCCCCATCAACCAGATGATATCCTGGATCACCGGCGAGCCGGCGACCGTCCTCTGGACCGTGAATCCCGTCTACGTCTACCCGGCCATCCTGCTCGCCGAGGTCTGGCAGTGGACGCCCTTCATGTTCCTCCTGCTGCTCGCCGGGCTCTCGAACGTCGACCAGTCGCTCAACGAGGCTGCCGAGCTCGACGGTGCAGGGTTCTGGAAGACCTTCTGGTACGTCACGCTGCCGATCATCAAGCCGGTCATCCTCATCGCTTGCCTGATCCGCGCCCTCGACCTCTTCCGGCTCTTCGACGTCATATGGGCGCTGACCCGGGGCGGTCCCGGCACGATGACCGAGACCGTCTCGATCTACGCCTACGTGCTCGCCTTCAAGCAGTTCGAGACGAGCTACGCCGCCGCCATCGCGGTCGTCATCATCGTCCTGCTCTCGCTCGTCGTCATGGCGGCGCTGCGCCGGGTCGAGTTCGCGAGATGAGGCAGACCAGGCGCACCCTCGCTCTCCGCTACCTGCTGGTGGCGCTGGCCCTCATCTTCTTCCTCTTCCCGATCTACTGGCTCGTCGCGATCTCGCTCAAGACGCCGGACGAGATCTTCGCGAGCCCGCCGATCTGGATCCCCGGCCAGATCCAGTTCCAGAACTACGCCGTGCTCTTCAAGGACGGCGACGTCTGGACCATCTGGAACAGCCTCGTCGTCGCCACGATCAGCACCGTCGTCGCCATGCTGCTCGGCACGATGTGCGCCTATTCGATGGCGCGCTTTCGGACCGGCGGCGACCATTTCGCCATGTGGGTCATCTCGAACCGGATGATCCCGCCCATCGTCATCGTCTTCCCCGTCTTCCTCCTCTACGTGAAGCTCGGCTGGGTCGACACACGCCTCGGCCTCATCGTCCTCTACACCGCCTTCAACCTCCCCTACGTGATCTGGATGATGCGCGGCTACATCCAGGACGTGCCGATCGAGCTCGAGGAATCGGCGCTCGTCGACGGCTGCTCGCGGCTGCAGACCTTCCGCCTGATCGTCCTGCCTGTCATCCGCGGCGGGCTCTTCGCCACTGCCGTCTTCACCTTCGTCTTCGCCTGGAACGAGTTCGTCTTCGCCCTCGTGCTCACCCGCAGCGATGCCACCACCTTCCCGGTCCAGGTCACCCACTATTTCGGCGGCCAGTCCAACTTCTGGGCCAAGATCGCCGCCATGAGCACGCTCGGCACCATCCCCATCTTCATCGCCGTCGCCATGCTGCAGAAGTTCCTCGTCCGCGGCGTATCGATGGGTGCCGTAAAGGGCTGACCGGACCGGCACCGGCAACCATCCCTCTCCTCGACCGTTTCCTCTGACCGCGTGCAAAGAGGCGCGCGAGCCAGGACGATTGGAGGGCGGATGGAAGCGAACCACGTCAAGCTCGCAGCCCGGGTCGGCTACGCGTCGCGCGGTGTCGTCTACCTCTTGGTCGGCGGCCTCGCCTTTCTTGCCGCGATCCGCAGCGGCGGGCAGACCACCGATCCCAAGGGGGCGCTGGCGTCCCTCACCGGCGAACCCCTGGGCTTCGTGATGCTCGTGGCCATCGGCCTCGGCCTCTTCGCCTATGCCGGATGGCGGGCGGTGCAGGGGCTGCTAGACGCGGACCGGCACGGCACCGACGCGAAGGGCCTCGCCATTCGCGCCGCCATGTGCGTCAGCGCCGTCACGCATTTCTCGCTCGGCCTCTACGCCGTAACTTTGCCCTTCGCCCTCGGCGCCTTCTCGAATGGCGGCGGCGACGGGTCGAAGGATGCCGCCGCCTGGGTGCTGCGCCAACCGTTCGGCCGTTACCTCCTGGCCCTGGTCGCCCTCGCCATCCTCGGCGCCGGCGTGGCGCAGATCCGCAAGGGCTTCACCGGCGGCTTTCGCAAGCGGCTGGCCATGCGCGAGGCGCTCCTCGACCGCCTGTCGCCGATCTGCGCCTTCGGCCTCATCGCCCGCGGCATCGTCTTCCTGATCGTCGGCGGCTTCTTCGCCTGGGCCGCCTGGGTCATCGACCCGGACGAGGCCGGCGGCACGGCCGCAGCACTCCAATGGCTGCGCTCGCAGCCCTATGGCAGCTGGCTCTTCCTCGTCATCGCGGTTGGGCTCGTCGCCTTCGGCATCTACGGCATCATCCAGGCCATCTGGCGCCGCATCGACCTCGACGAGCCAGCGCGCCAGGCCGACCGGCTGACCGAATTCGCCAGTCGCTCCTGACCTGCCCTAGTAGACCGCCCGGCCGCCCGAGAGGTCGAAGACCGCCCCTGTGCTGAAGCTGCAGGCCGGCGAACAGAGCCAGAGCACGAGCTCTGCCACCTCCTCGGGCTCGCCCAGCCGCTGCATCGGGCTCTTCGCGATCATCGTCTGGACGTGCTCCGGCGCCATCTGCTCGAGCAGCGAGGTGCGGACCGCTGCCGGGGCGACCGCGTTGACGAGCACGCCCGTCGTGGCGAGCTCCTTGCCGAGCGACTTGGTCAGCGCCAGCACCCCGGCCTTGGCGGCGCTGTAGGCGCTGGCATTGGGTGTGCCCTCCTTGCCGGCGAGCGACGCGACATTGACGATCCGCCCCCAGCCATTGGCGACGAGGGCGGGTGCCGCGGCCTTGCAGGCGAGGAACGTGCCGGTGAGATTGACCTCGAGGATCCGCCGCCACTCGTCTTCCGGATAGTCGATGACCGGCACGGTCGAGCCGGCATAGCCCGCATTGTTGACGAGGATGTCGAGCCGGCCATGCCGCTCGAGCACCTTCGCCACGGCGCCGTCGAGCGCTGCCCGGTCGGTGACGTCGACGGTCAGGGCGTCGGCACCGGCCTCGTCCAGCGGATCCCTGTCGCAGACGACGACCTCCGCCCCGGCCCCGCCGAGTGCCAGGGCAATCGCCCGGCCGATGCCGCGCGAGCCGCCCGTCACGATGGCCACCCGCCCCGCGAGCACCCGCGATTTGTCGCCTGCCATATCCCCGCCCCCTGCTCTATGAGACTGCTCGATAGAGGGCCGGGCCGAACGGCGTCAACCGGTCCGGACCGCGCTGGCGTGTCGCTTGCCCGCCCGGCCCGGCGCACCGATGATGCGGCCCGACGATGGGCGGTCCCGCCACGCGGCGGACGATGAGAGGACAGAGAAGATGAGCGAACCGGTGCCTCCGGTCGACGAAGGCCAGATGGTCGGCCGCACGCTGCAGGTCGCCATCCGCATCGGCACCGTGCTGATTCTCACCGTGTGGTGCTTCCAGATCGTCGGCCCGTTCCTGGTGCCGATCATCTGGGGCATCATCATCGCGGTCGCCACGCAGCCGGGCTTTCAGGCCCTGGAGCGGCTCACCGGCGGCACGCGCAGCCTGGCCGCCACGCTCTACGTCCTCATCGCCCTGGCGTCGCTGGTCCTGCCCTCGCTCCTCTTCGCCGACACGCTGATCGCCGGCATTCGCGTCCTCGCGACCGGTATCGCGGAAGGGACGCTGAAGCTGCCGGTCGTCCCGGCCAGCATCGCGGCCTGGCCGGTCATCGGCGACGACATCGCCGAGTTCTGGCACCTGGCCCAGACCAACTTCAAGGAAGCGCTCAACATGGTCGGCCCGGAGCTCGGCGCCATCGCCCGCTGGCTCGTCGGCATCGTCGGGGCCTCGGCACTCGGTCTGCTCCAGTTCATCCTCGCCATCTTCATCGCCGTCGGCCTGCTGACCAACGCGGCCAGCGGCGAGCGCGTCGTCGGCGATCTCGCCCGGCGCCTCGCCGGGGCGAATGGCGCCGCCTACGCAGCGCTCGCCGTGCAGACGATCCGCAGCGTCGCGCGCGGCATCGTCGGCGTGGCGCTCATCCAGTCGATCATGGCGGGCCTCGGCTTCCTGGCGGTCGGCCAGGCCGGCGCCGGCCTCCTGGCCCTCATCTGCCTCGTCCTCGCCGTGCTGCAGGTGGGCCCGTTCCTCGTGGTCGTCCCGGTCGCCATCTACCAGTTCACCGTGCTCGATACGCCGGTCGCGATCCTGTTCGGCGCCTGGTGCTTCCTCGTCCTGATCATCGACAACATCCTGAAGCCGATCCTGCTCGGCCGGGGCGTGGACCTGCCGATGCTCGTCGTCTTCATCGGGGCGATCGGCGGCCTTCTCTCCTACGGCATTCTCGGCCTGTTCGTCGGTCCGGTGGCGCTGGCGCTGGGCTACACGCTGGTTACCGCATGGCTGCGCGAGCAGCCGGGTGCAGCTCCATCGACCACCCGGCAGGTCCGCTAGATCGCGGCCTCCACCGCGCGGCGCAGGGGGAATCGGCCCACGCGGACCGTGACCAAAATGTCATGTCCCAAGTTTAACCGCCCGTCTATGGAATGCGCGCGGCCGATCTCCTATCCAATGGTGACCGCATTGCCCGGCACCGCCCCGGACAGCGGCTCGAGGTTCACCAGACTGGGATCTGCTCCAATGCTCAGCCGTTTGATCGCTTCGCCACGGCGGCGCGCCGCCTGCGCCGCGGCCGCCCTGCTCGCCACCACGGCCATCGTGCCGTTCGCGTCGAACTGGGCCCTGCCCGTCAACGCCGCGACCCCGCCCGTCACCATGGGCGGCCAGTTGCCCGGCAGCTTCGCCGACCTGGTCGAGAGCGTCTCGCCGGCCGTGGTCAGCATCGTCACCACGCAGCCCGCACCGCAGCAGATGACCGGCATGCCGGAGCTGCCGCCGGACTCGCCCTTCGCTCCCTTCTTCCGGGACTTCGGCGGTCCCTCGACCCCGAAGCAGCAGGCGCCGCGCCGCGACGCCACGTCGCTCGGCTCCGGCTTCATCATCGATGCCGAGGGCTACGTCGTCACCAACAACCACGTCATCGCCGACGCGACCGAGATCGAGGTCGTGCTGGCCGACGGTACCCGCCTCGAGGCCACGCTGGTCGGTCGTGACGACAAGGTCGACCTCGCACTCCTCAAGGTCGAGAGCGACGAGGAGCTGCCCTATCTCAGCTTCGGCGACAGCGACACGGTTCGCGTCGGCGACTGGACCATCGCCGTCGGCAATCCCTTCGGCCTCGGCGGCACGGTGACGGCCGGCATCGTCTCGGCCCGTAGCCGCGACATCCATTCCGGGCCCTATGACGACTACCTGCAGCTCGATGCGTCGATCAACCGCGGCAATTCGGGCGGCCCGACCTTCGACGTCAACGGCACGGTCATCGGCATCAACACCGCCATCTACTCGCCCAATGGCGGCAATGTCGGCATCGGCTTCGCCATCCCCGCCAACCTCGCCCAGCCGCTCATCGCCGAGATCAGGGAGCAGGGCTTCGTCAGCCGCGGCTGGCTCGGCGTCCAGATCCAGGCAGTGACCCCGGAGATCGCCCAGAGCCTCGGCCTCGACGAGGCCGAAGGGGCCTTGGTCGCCCAGGTGACACCGGACAGCCCCGCTGCGGCCGCCGGGTTGGAGGTCGGCGATGTCGTCACCGCCTTCGCCGGGTCGCCGATCGTCGAGGTCCGCGACCTCAGCAAGCTGGTCGCGGCGGCGGATATCGATGTCCCGCAGACGGTCGATGTCTGGCGCCATGGCGCCCACGAGGAGCTCGAGGCCACGTTGCAGGTCGCCCCGACCCAGCAGGTCGCGGAAGCGGTGGTCGAGACCGCGCCCGACCGGGTGCTCGGGCTCGATCTCGCCGCCCTGAGCGACGAGGCGCGCCAGGCCGCCGGCCTCGATGCCGATGCCAAGGGCGTGCTGGTCGTCGGCGTCACCGAGGATGCCGACGGCACGGTGCAGCCGGGCGACGTCATCCTCTCGGTCGACAACCGGCCGGTGACGACCCCTGCCGAGGTGGCGGAGCGCGTCCAGGCGGCGTCGGAGGAGGAACATGAGGCAGTCCTCGTCCTGATCGCCCGCCAGGGCATGCAGCACTTCGCCACCATCGACGTGCGTCGCGCCTGAGCCGGCTGTCGCCGCGACCGCCTCGCCGGTCGCGGTGAAGGCGCCCCGGTCGCCCAAGCGGCGGCCGGGGCGCTCGCCGTTCAGGCAGAACCCCACCGCTGCCCGGTAAAGTGCCCCTCTTAAGCTGGCGTTCATCCCGGTCGGCTATCACCGCCGGCAGCGGAATGGACGACGAGAAAGGGGTGAACGGCACGATGACGGCTCTGGCGACCGCCGCACCGACACCAGCCCTGCGCTGGCGCAGCCGCTATGCGGCACTCCGCCGGATCGCCCGCAATGGCGAGGAGGAACTGCGCACGGCGCTGGGCGCCCTGGCACGCGGCCTCCGGCTCGAGGCGGCGGCGGCGCCGACCCCGCTCTTCGTCAGGCGCGAGGTCCCCTTCCGCAGCTACCCGACGCTGCGCCCGGGCAGCCGTGCGGTCGTCGTCACCCCGCCCGACGGCGCCTATCTGCACACCTTCTTCGACGTTCCGCCGATCAGCCCCTCGGGCCGCTTCCTGGCGGTCACCCGCCTCCCCTTCCAGCATCGCGGCCCCTATCCCGGCGACATGGCGGAGGTCTGCGTCATCGATCTCGCCGAGCGCACCATCGAGACCGTCTACCATACGCGCGGCTGGGCGCTGCAGCTCGGCGCCAACCTGCACTGGCACCCCGGGCGCGACGATCTCCTCTACTGCAACGACCGCATCGGCGGCCGGGGTGTCGGCGTGGCGATCGACCTCGGCGAAAGGCGGGCGCGGCCCCTCGGCGGACCCGTCTACGCACTCTGCCCGCTCGGCCGCCATGCCTACGGCCCGGCGCTCGACCTCATCAACGCGACCCAGGCCGGCTACGGCGTGCCCGATCCTCTGCTGGGCCGCCGGCGGCCGGCTGCCGGCTTTGCCACGGACGAGGGCATCTGGCGCACCGATCTCGAGAGCGGACGCAGCGAGCTGCTCCTCTCGGTGGACGATCTCCTCGCCGACCACCCCGAGCGCGCGCTGCTCGCCACCGGCCGGCATTCGCTCTTCCACACCAAGGTCAACGGCGCCGGCGACCGCCTCTTCCAGGTGGTGCGCTCGACCGGGCTCGCCGACGCACCCGAGAAGGTGCGGGCCATGATCCTGACACTCCAGGCGGATGGCGACGCGGTGCGCCTCGCCCTGCCGCACCAGCTCTGGGACCGGGGCGGCCACCATCCTAGCTGGACGCCGGACCACCAGACCATCCTCATGAACCTGGTGCCGCCCGGCGGCCACGAGATGCGCTTCGTCCGCTTCAGCCATGACGGTACCGGCCTCGCCGAGTTCGCTGGCGGCCTGCGCGGCAGCGGCCATCCGAGCCTCGATCCGACCGAGCGCCTGCTGCTCACCGACGCATATCTCAACGAGGGCTACGGCGACGCCAGCGGCCGGGCGCCGATTCGCCTGGTCGACCTCGCCGCCGGCGAGGAGTCGCAGCTCATGCTCGTCGACAGCGGCCCCCCCGGCCTCAAGGCCCGGCGCGTCGACCCCCACCCCGTCTGGGACCGCCAGCGCCGCCGCATCGTCCTCAACGTCATGCTCGAGCAGCAGCGCCAGGTCGTCCTCGTCGATTTCGACTGACCGGGCTGAACCCCGTCTGGAGCTCCCGGCCCGACCAGCCGCCCGCAAGGCTCGACACGCAGATCGGCGCCGGCTGCAGGCGGCGTTCCTTCGTCGAATGGTGACTCTGAGTCGCGACGCGTCGACCCCCATCCCGTCCGGGACCGCCAGCGCCACCGCATCATCCTCAACGTCATGCTCGAGCAACAGCGCCAGGTCGTCCTCGTCGATCGCGACTGAGCGGGCTGAACGACGTCCGGAACTCCCGGCCCGGCCAGCCTCCCGCATGGCTCGACACGCAGCTCGGCGCCGACGGCAAGCGGCAATCGCTCGTCAATTGGCGACTCGGAACCATGGCAATGGCGAACACCCCAACGCCTGAAGTCCGTGGGCGCGAGCGCGCGCCCCAACGACACTCGAGCTCGCCCTCGCCGTTCGGACGAGCGTGAGGGCCATCCACGAACCGCCCGCATCTCCATCAGAATGCTCGGTCGCCCCTCCGCCGGGCACAACAGCGAAGCATGACCCGCGCCATTACCGGAACGAAGTCTGGCTCCAGCGAACCGAGCCAACACCGATGGCTCGAGGGCGGCCAACGCAATGCGCCACGCCGCCTTGCAGCGCTGAGAGTTCCGCAACCACGGCAGCATGGCTCTCGCCTCGACGCAGCGCCACCGCGTCGAGGCGACCCGCACTCAACACTTGCCTGTACTCGGGTGGCGCTCAAACGCCTCGGCGAACAGTCACCTTCGAGCAGCCCTCTCGGCTTTGTGGCAAGGCATGGACCAAGATCGAGGAAACGGGCGGCTCTGACGGCAAGCTCGAATGACCGCCGGTACATGAGGCCAACTGTCAAAATTTAGGACCGCGCGGACAATCCCCGGCCGCGCTCGCGCCACTCGCATCGTCCGCAGCACCATGACGGCGCCATGCCCCTCCCGAATTCGCACCCGGAACACCGAAGCCACTCGAACGCCAGCCGAATCCGGCGAGCGTACGATGCACCCCCGCAGAGTTCTCAGCGTCCCGGCAGGGCGTAGACGGCAGTCCGGGACCGATGGTGAGAAATGGCGCGGCATCGGCGACGAAGCCGGGCGATCACCGGCACCAACGACCAGGTGACGGAGCCTGCGACCGCGCGGTCGATCCTGCAGCGCTACGGCATGAAGCCGGCGTCGATCGCAGCGTCGAGCCGTCGCCCCGGCCGCGGGCTCGCGCCTGAGCGCGGAGGCCTCTCGATCGCCGACCGAACTCGGCG
Source organism: Alphaproteobacteria bacterium (assembly GCA_030431615.1). Taxonomy (GTDB): domain Bacteria; phylum Pseudomonadota; class Alphaproteobacteria; order Geminicoccales; family Geminicoccaceae; genus SLRI01. The sequence continues at coordinate 35,621 of JAUIID010000009.1, read as the reverse complement.
CGGTGCCGGAACAGCCCGCTCAGCGTTCGCGCAAGGCGTGGTCGCGCGCCTTGAGGATGGGTTTCAGCAGGTAGTCCAGGACGGTCTTCTCGCCGGTGATCACGTCGACCTGGGCGGTCATGCCCGGAATGATGCGCAGGGGATCCGCGGCGGAGCCGAGCGAGTTCTCCTCGGTGCGGACCCGCACCCGGTAGAACCGCTCGCCGCGCTCGTCGATGATGGTGTCGGCGCTGATCTGCTCGACATGGCCTTTGAGGCCGCCATAGATCGAGAAGTCATAGGCCGTGATCTTCACCATCGCCGGCAGGTCGGGGCGCAGGAAGGCGATGTCGGCCGGGCGCACCTGCGCCTCGACGAGCAGGGTGTCCTCGAGCGGCGTGATCTCCACGATGGCGTCGCCGGGCTGGATCACGCCGCCGATCGTGTTGAAGTGGAGCTCCTTGATCGTGCCGTGCACCGGCGAGCGCACCTCGGTCCGCCGCACCCGGTCCTCGCCCGCCGTGATCATCTCCCGGATGCCGGCGAGCTCGCTCTGCAAGGCGCTCATCTCGCGATAGGCCTCGCTGCGGAACGCGCTGTAGGCGTTCTCGATGCGCTGGTGCGCCTCGCGCACGGCCGTCTCGATGCGCGGGATGGCGAGATTGGTCTGGCTGAGCTGGCCGTCGAGATCGTTGACCTGGCGCTGCAGCTGCAGCAGCTCCGACTGGCTGACTACCCGCCGTTCGGCGAGCGGCGTCAGAATCCGCAGCTCCTCCCGGGCGAGCCGCAGCGACTCCTCGTACTGGCGGCTGCGGGTCTGCAGCTCGGCCAGCTCCTGCTCGCGCTGCTCGGCCTGCCGGCGCAGGATCTCGAGCTCGCTCTGCAGCTCCTCCTGGCGCGACTGGAAGAGCCGGGTCTCGGCATTGGCGATGTCCCGGGCCTCGGCGAGAATGTCCGGCGGGAACTCGAGTGCCGTCTCGTTGACCTCGGCATCGAGGCGGGCAAGCCCGGCGCGCAGAGCATAGGACCGGGCCAGATGCTCGCGGAAATCGGAGGCGGCGCGGATATTGTCGATGCGCATCACCACCTGGCCGGCCTCGACGATGTCGCCCTCGCTGGCGAGGAGCGCGGCGACAATGCCGCCCTCGAGGTTCTGCACCACCTGGGTCTGCTGGGACGAGATCACCCGCCCCTCCCCGCGCGTCACCTCCTCGAGCGTCGCCCGGCTGGCCCAGGCGAGAAAGACCGCGAAGAAAGCGACGATGGCGAGCAGCAGGACGTGGCTCAGCCGCTTCGGCCGCAGGTCCTCGACCGTGTAGCCGCCGGCGGCCGCCGCGGCGGTGATCGGGTCCGTGCGCAGCGCCCGGCTGTCGATGGCATTGGCGGCACGCATCTCAGTTCGCCCCCTTGATCTGCCCGGCGGCCAGCGCCTTGAGCACCTGGTCGCGCGGCCCGTCGGCCATCACCCGGCCGCCGTCCATGACGACCAGCCGGTCGACGAGGGCGAGCAGGGACGCCCGATGCGTGACCAGGAGCAGCGTGCGCCCGGCCAGCTCGTCGCCGAGCCGCCGCTTGAACCGGCTCTCCGCGCCGTTGTCCATGGCACTGGTCGGCTCGTCCAGGATCAGGATCGGGGGATCGAGCAGGAGCGCCCGCGCCAGCGCTATCGCCTGGCGCTGGCCGCCCGAGAGCAGCTCGCCGCGCTCGCCGACCGGCATGTCGTAGCCGAGCGGATGGCGGCTGACGAAGTCCTCGACACCGCTGATCTCCGCCGCCCGCAGCACGGCGGCATCGTCGGCGAAGGCGGCCCCCATGGTGATGTTCTCGCGCACGCTGCCCTGGAAGAGGAAGACGTCCTGCGGCACGCAGCCGATATTGCGCCGGAGATCCGCCGGATCGAGCTGGCGAAGGTCCGTGCCGTCGACCAGGACGGCACCCTTCTCCGGCACGTACAGGCCGAGCACGAGCTTCTCGATGGTCGTCTTGCCGGAGCCGATGCGCCCGATCAGCCCGACCCGCTCGCCCGCCTCCAGCCGGAAGCCGACGTCCGAGAGTGCCGGCAGCTTCTGGCCCGGATAGGTCAGCGTCACGTTCTTGAACTCGATCGCCCCGGAGAGCCGCGGCCGGTCGAGGAAGCGCATGTCGGGCGACCGCTCGATCGGCATCGCCATGACACGGTTGAGGGTGTCGTACGACATCCTCGCCTGATGGTAGCGCGTCAGCAGCCCGGCCACCTGGCCGAGCGGCGCCATGGCGCGACCGGCGATGATGGTGCAGGCGACGAGCGCGCCGACGGTCATCAGGCCCTCGCCGATCCGGTAGACGCCGACGACCACCACCCCGACGGTCACGAGATTGGCGGCGAGGCCGGCGACGTTCACCGTGACGGCGGAGAGAAAGCGCGACCGGTTGGCGCTCTCGGCGGTGGCCGCGACATAGCGTTCCCAGCCGCGCTGCAGCCGGCTCTCGGCGCCGATGCTCTTGATGGTCTCGAGCCCGTTGATCGCCTCGACCAGCACACCGTGCTTCGCCGCCGACTCCTTGAAGGTGCGCCGGACGACGCGGTTCAGCGGAATCTGCATGAGCAGCCCGACGCCGATCACCACCGGCACGGCGATGGCCGGCACCAGTGCCACCGGGCCGCCGATCAGCCAGATGATGGTGATGAAGAAGAAGACGAAGGGCAGGTCGACCAGCGTCGTCACGGTCGCCGAGGTGAAGAAATCGCGCAAGGACTCGAATTCGCGCAGATTGTTCGCGAAGGCGCCGGCCGAGGCCGGCCGCGCCGCCATCCGTATCCCCAGGACCTGCTCGAAGATGCGGCTGGCGAGCCGGATGTCGGCGATGCGCCCGGCCGTGTCGATGAAGTAGCCGCGCAGGGTCTTGAGCAGGAAATCGAAGGCGAAGACGATGAAGGCACCGAGCGCCAGCACCCAGAGCGTATCGAGGGCGTTGTTCGGCACGACGCGGTCGTAGACGTTCATGACGAAGAGCGGCGAGGCGAGTGCAAAGGCATTGATCATGACCGCGGCGATCATGACCTCCGCGTAGGTCGGCCACTGGCGCAGCAGCGTCGACCAGAACCAGTGGCCCTTGCGCTCCTCGGCGATCGGCCGGTCGCGCTGCTCGTAGCCGATCTCCGGGCGCGCGAACAGCGCATGGCCGTCATAGCGCCGCTCCAGCTCGGCGAGCTCGACCTCGACGACGCCGCGCCCCGTCTCCGGCACGAGCACCCGCAGCATGCCACCCTGCCGCTCGACGAGCACGACGCAGCGCCGGTCCTTGAGAAAGAGGATGCACGGCATGGAGAGAGCGTCGATCGACGGGATCTGGCGGCGCACGAGGCGGGCGCTCAACCCGGCCCGCTCGAGGGCGCGGGGCGCCAGCGCCGGGGTCATCAGCCCGTCCGGCGGCAGCGGCAGGCCGGCGGCCAGCGCCTGGCCGGAGGTGGGCCGCTCATGCAGCTGGGTCAGCGTCTCGAGGGCACGGAGCAGCGAGTCGTCGCGCGTGGCGAAGCTCTCCCGGATCTGCCAGGTCGCGGTCTCGGCCGGCGGCCTCTCGCCCGGCACGCCGCCCTCGGCCTGCCCACCGCCGTCGACTTCCCGAGCGTCCCGTTCGCGCAACAGCATTGCGCCGTCCGTCATCCGCCTCTCCATCACCCCATCGCCCGGGCCGCTCTGGCCGGGCAAATCCGGATAGCCGTCCGGAGCATGCTATCCAACAGTTAAGCAATCGTGTCACGCGGTGTCTTTCACGCCTTCAGGCATTGCCCGGGCACCCCGTCCCGCAACCCACAGGCAAAAAAATCACACCGCGCCCAGCCTCCCCCGAGGCCACCGGAATCGCGTTGACGCTCAATATCCTAAACGATTACAGACGATGCGGCTGCATTAAGTCACGGTTGAGCTGCGACAACCGACTCAGACCAGCGGAAGGGCACATGCAAACACGAACTGGCTCCGTCGGCATACGATCCTGGACCCTGGCGCTGATGGCAACCGCGGCTATCGTTGCCGGCAGCGGCGCCGTTTCGGCGAATACCATAGCAGAAACCGTGCAGCAGGCCCTCGAGACGAATCCCGAGGTGGGAATCGTCCAGAACAACCGCCGGGCGGTGGACCAGGAGCTGCGCCAGGCCAGGGCGGGCTACCTGCCGTCGATCGACTTTCGCGGGGCCGCCGGGCCCGAGTGGTCGGACAACTTCACCACGCGGTCCTTCGAGGGCGGCTCCGAGACCAAGCTGCGCTCGGAGGCCGACCTCTCGCTGACCCAGATGCTGTTCGACGGCTTCGCCACCCAGAGCGAGGTGGATCGCCAGCGCGCCCGCGTCGACAGTGCCGCCTATCGCGTCGAGGAGGCGGCTGAGTTCGTCGGCGTGAACGCCATCGAGGCGCACCTGAACGTCCTGCGCAACCAGGAGATCGTCCGCCTCAACGAGGCGAACATCCTCCAGCACGAACGGATCATTGGCCAGGTCAGGGACCTCGAGGAAAGCGGGCGCGGCGACATCGCGGACGTCCGGCAGACCGAGGCGCGGCTCGCCCGCGCCTTCGACACGCTGGCCATTGCGCGCGGCTCGCTCGCCGATGCGATCGCCGTCTACCAGCGGGTCGTCGGGGTCCGGCCGGGCGAGCTGGAGGATGGCGAGCCACCGGTGGCAGCCTTGCCGCCGTCACCCGAGGACGCCGCCAATCTCGCCTCCGTCTCGAGCCCGACGGTGCGCATCGCGGCGGCGGATGTCGATGTGGCAGCCGCCGAGACGCGCGCCTCGCGCGCCGGCTACTATCCCCGCTTCGACGTGGAGCTCGGCGCCGGGCTGAACCACGACATCGACGGTGCCGATGGGCGCGACAACGATGCCCGGGCCCTCGTCGTCATGCGCTACAACCTCTATCGCGGCGGTGCCGACATGGCGCTCGAGCGCGAGTCATTCCATCGCATGAACGAGGCGCGGGTCGCGCTCGAGAACACGCGGCGCGAGGCCGAGCAGGAGGCGCGGATCTCGTACAACGCGCTGGATACTGCCCGCGACCGGATCGAGGCGTCGGTGGCCAAGGTCGAGGCCCAGCGGCGCACCCGCGACGCCTATGCCGCCCAGTTCGAGATCGGCCAGCGCCAGCTGCTCGACCTCCTCGACGCCGAGAACGAGCTGTTCATCGACCGGGTCAGCCTGACCACGGCGATCTATACGGAGCGGTTCGCCGTCTACCGGGTGCTCGCCGTCGTCGGCGAGCTGCTCAACACCCTCGAGATCGCCCGCCCGCGCGAGGTCATCTCGATCAACCGCACGCCCGCGGACGAGCAGACCCCGGCAGCGATCGAGCAGAAGAGCGAACCGATCCTCGACCCGCGCAGCGAGCCACGCCCGGTGCGCGGCAAGGAAAGGGGCGAGCCGCCGTTCGACGCGCTCGACATGGCGCCACTCATCGACGGCTCCGACCAGCAGGCGGAGGCCGCCGCGGCTGCCGCACTCGCACCCCCTGCCCAGCTGGCCGCTTTGGCCGAGCCGAGTGTCGCCGGCATTGTCGCCGATCTCGCCAGTGGCCAGCCGGTCGAGCTTGCTTCGACGGCGGCGCAGCCGGCGGCGGACGAGGGCGCCGCACCGGCCGCACCCGAGAGCTTCGGGTCGTTCATCAAGAGCGTCTTCGGCAGTCTCGCCGATGGCGGCAGCCGACGCACGCCGAACTGACCGGCGGTCCCCGCGCCGGCTGACGGCGCGGCCGCTACGTTAGGCCCCGGTTAAGAAAGCGCCGCTAACTTCGCCGGAAGACTGGCGGAGCAGGGTGGGGTTGGTTATTCTCCCGGGGCAGTTCAGCAGGTCGGTGGCACGCTCGATGTGGCAGGTGACAGTGACGGCTGGGACGTGATGCGGCGGCCGGTCGTGCTTTGCATTCTCGACGGATGGGGCTTTCGCCCCGAGTCCGCCGACAATGCCGTGGCGCTGGCCGAGACGCCCGTGTTCGACGAGTGGTTCGCCGCCGCGCCACATTGTTTCCTCACCACGCACGGTCGGGCCGTTGGCCTGCCGGAGGGCCAGTTCGGCAACTCCGAGGTCGGCCACATGAATCTCGGCGGCGGCCGCGTCATGTTGCAGGAGCTGCCGCGCATCGACACCGCGATCGAGGACGGCACCCTCTGGCAGGCGCCGCCCTTCGTCGAGCTGGTGGAGCGGACACGGAACGGCAGTGGCCGCCTGCATCTGGTGGGCCTCGTCTCGCCTGGCGGTGTGCACTCCCATGAGCGGCATCTCTTCGCCATTGCCCGGGCCGCAGCGGCAGCAGGCCTGCGGCTGCGGGTCCACGCCATCCTCGATGGCCGCGACACCCCGCCTCGGTCTGCCGAAGCCTCCATCGAGGCGCTGGAATCGGTCCTCGCCGGGTTGCCGGACGCGCGCATCGCCACGGTGTGCGGTCGCTACCATGCCATGGATCGCGACCGTCGATGGGAGCGCACCCGCGTCGCCTACGATGCGATGGTGGCCGGCAGGGACGCGTCGGCCGAGGGAGTGCGGCGTGCCTCGAGCGCCATCGACGCCATCCGCGAGAGCTATGCCCGGGACGTCGGCGACGAGTTCGTGCCCGCCACGGTGATCGGCGATTATGCCGGCATGGCGGACGGTGACGGCCTGCTCGGCTTCAACTTCCGCGCCGACCGGGTGCGGCAGCTCCTCCGCGCCTTCTGCCTCGACGATTTCGACGGCTTCGAGCGGATACGCCGGCCGGCGCTCTCGGAGATCGCCGGCATGACCCATTACGCCGAGGATCTCGCGGACCGCATGCTGGTCCTCTTCCCGCCCCAGCCCGCCGACGACCTGATGGGCGAGGTGGTGTCACGGGCCGGCCTGAAGCAGCTGCGGATGGCCGAATCCGAGAAGTACCCGCACGTCACGTTCTTCTTCAACGGCGGCGAGGAGCGGGTCTATCCGGGCGAGGAGCGGATCCTGGTGCCGTCGCCCAAGGTCGCGACTTACGACCTGCAGCCCGAGATGTCGGCGCCCGAGCTGGCGGAGCGATGCGTCGCGGCGATCGGCGAAGAGCGCTTCGACTTCATCCTCATCAATTTCGCCAATCCCGACATGGTCGGGCATACGGGCGTGCTCGATGCCGCGATACGGGCGGTGGCCACGGTGGATCGTTGCCTCGGCCGGATCATCGAGGCGGTTCGCGGCGTCGGCGGCGCCATCCTGGTGACCGCGGACCACGGCAATTGCGAGCTGATGCGCGACCCGGCGACCGGCGGCCCGCATACCGCCCACACCACCAGCCCGGTGCCCTGCTTCCTGGTCGGCGCCGCGCCCGGCACGCGCCTGCAGGACGGCCGCCTCGGCGACGTGGCGCCCACTTTGCTGGCCCTGCTCGACATCCCCAAGCCAGCCGCCATGACCGGCCACAGCCTGATCGTCGAACGTGGCTGACAGTCGCGCCCGTCGCCTTTGGGTCCGTCGCGGCGCGATCTCTTTGGCCCTCGTCCTTGGCCTGCTGCTGTGCGGCGGCCAGACCGCTACGGCCGGCGTCGTCGCCAGCGAATCCGCCGAGCGGACCGCCGCCGCCGCGGCCATGGCATCGGCCCGGGCCAACGACCAGAGTTTCATCCTGCAGTATCTGGTCGAGACGCAGGCGCGCCTGGACGCGGCTCGCAGTGCCACGACCCTGGAGCTGCAGTCGGTCGAGCAGGAGCTCCTGGACCTGGCGATGGGCTTTCGCGACCTCATGGCCCGCCGGGAGGAAGCGACCACGCTCTTGGCCGATCGCGGCGAGCGGGTGCTGGTGCTCCAGCGTCGTCTGGAGGCGGTGCTTGCCGAGCTCATGCAGCTCAGCCGGGCCGAGGTGACCGACCGCCGGCGGATTGCCCAGCTGCGCGCCATCGCCGCTTCCTACGTCGAGCCGTTCGCCGAGGCGAAGCGGGCGCTCGCGGCGGCCCGTGCCGCGCGGCAGGCCTTTGCGAACGAGGAGGCCGAGCTGCGCGCCGCGGGCCTGCATGCCCGCTCCCGGCAACTGGCGCTGGAACGGCGGTCGACCGAGCTCGAGGCGGCCGAACGGGCAGTGCGCCTCGACCTGGCCGAGGCAAGAGCGCAAGAGCTCGCCGCCCGGCGCGGTGCGGAACGCGCCCTGGCGCGCCACGCGCATGTGCTGGAATCGCGGCTCTCCGCCAGCCTGCCCGACGCCACGGCCCGGCTCGCCAGCGCGCCCCGCTTCGGTCCGACCGCCAGCCGGCTGCAGCCGGCGGTGCTGACGGCACGCGCCGTGCTGGACCGCCGGCCGGCCCGGGTCGCGGTGCTGTTCGGCGGGCCTTCGGCTCCGGCGGTCGCCGGGCTTTCCGGCATCGGACAGGTCATGCCGGTCGCGGGCTCCGTGGTCGGCCATTTCGGCCAGGGGCCGAACGCCCTGCTCGATCAGGGCATTACGATAGCGGTTGAGGACCGCAGGCTGGTGCGCGCGCCGCGCGGTGGCCGCGTCGCCTTCGCCGGCCCCTTCAAGGGCTTCGGACTCCTCTTGATCATCGAACACGGAGACGAATATCATAGTCTGCTTTCTGGTCTTTCCAGAATCGTCGTGTCGGTCGGTGCTGCGGTTCGCACCGGGCAGATGGTCGGCACGCTCGAGCCCATCCAAGGCGACACCGCTCAGCTCTATGTCGAGCTTCGGCGACGTGGCGTTCCGGTGAACCCGCTGCCGTGGTTGGCGGCCGGACAAGATAAGGTACGCGGATGACAAGATTGGCTGGCCGGATCGGCACCGCTGCGGTGATTGTCCTCATGATCACCGGGTGCATGATGCCACCGCCTTCGGCGCAGGCGCAGAGCGGCTCCGGCGACACCATCCGGCAGCTGAAGCTGTTCGGCGACGTGTTCGAGCGGGTCCGCAAGGAATATGTCGAGGAGGTGACCGACCAGGAGCTGGTCGAGTCGGCGATCAACGGCATGCTCACCTCGCTCGACCCGCACAGCGGCTATCTTGACGCCGGCCGCTATCGCGACATGCAGGTGCAGACGCGGGGCGAGTTCGGCGGGCTCGGCATCGAGGTCACCATGGAGAACGGCCTCGTCAAGGTGGTCTCGCCGATCGACGACACGCCCGCCTTCGATGCCGGCATCCAGGCCGGTGACCTGATCACCCATATCGACGGCGAGCCGGTGATGGGGCTGTCGCTGAGCGAGGCCGTCGAGCGCATGCGCGGGCCGGTGAACAGCGAGATCGAGCTCAAGATCGTGCGCGAGAACCGCGAGGAGCCGCTCGCGGTCAACCTGGCGCGGGCCATCATCAAGATCTCGCCGGTGCGCGCCAGGGCCGAGGACGATATCGGCTATGTGCGGCTGACGACCTTCAACGAGCAGACCAACGACATCATGCGGGAGGAGGTGGCGAAGCTGCGCGACCAGCTCGGTGACCGGTTCCGCGGCCTCGTGCTCGATCTGCGCAACAATCCGGGCGGCCTGCTCGACCAGGCGGTGGCCGTCGCCGACGCCTATCTCGACCAGGGCGAGATCGTCTCGACCCGCGGCCGCCGCTCGGAGAGCATCCAGCGCTTTAACGCCCGCAGCGGCGACATCATCGACGGCCTGCCGATGGTGGTGCTGATCAATGGCGGCTCGGCCTCGGCGTCGGAGATCGTCGCCGGTGCGCTGCAGGACCACCGCCGCAGCATCATCATGGGCACGCAGTCCTTCGGCAAGGGCTCCGTCCAGACGATCATGCCGATCTCCGGCGAGGGCGCCATCCGACTCACCACGGCCCGCTACTACACGCCCTCCGGCACCTCGATCCAGGCCAAGGGCATCGCGCCGGACATCGAGGTGCACCAGGCGACCATCGAGCTGCAGGACGACACGTCCGGCCGCCGCGAGGCGGATCTGCGCGGCCGGCTCGACGGCGAGACGCCCGGGGACCAGGCCGAGGACGGTGAGGCGGCGCCGACCCTCGACAGCACCGACTACCAGCTCGCCCGGGCCATCGACGTGCTGCGCGGCATCGCCCTCTACGAGGCCCGCGCCACGCAGCGCGGCTGACCCTTGCCGGGGCTCGAAGACACCGTCGAACCGGTTGGTGAGCTGCCGGGCCGGTCGTCGCCGGTCGGGCTGGGCGTGGCGATGCGCCGGTCGGCCGCGCTGCTTGCCCGCCTGCGACCGCCCGCCTTCCTGCCCCGTCTGGACTGGCGCTCGCCACGCCTGCCGCTCGTCGTCGGCGGCGCGATGCTCGGTGGCAGCCTGCTGGCGGCTTCGGCGAGCCTGCTGATCGGGCACGAGGCGCCGTATCGCTATGTCGGCCTGCCCAGCGTGGCCGGGCCGCTCGCCGATCCCCGGCGGCCGCGGCCGCCGGAGCTCTTCGGGCTGGCGAGCCCTGCCGCCCTGCCGCCTGTCTCGAGCCTGCCGCCGCCGGATCCTGCGGCCCCCCGGCTGGAAGTCGACCCGGCGCTCGTCGAGACGGTTGAGGGGCTCGCCCTGCCGCGTATCGCCGCCGACGGGCGGCAGGCGCGCCACGTGTATGCCCGCGGGCCCGACCCGGTCGCCGGTGCTGAGGCACCGCCCCTCGAGATCGCCATCCTGGTCACGGATCTCGGCCTCGATGCGGAACGGTTGACCCAGAGCGTCGCCCTGCCCCGCGCCATCGGCCTCGCCCATACCCCCTACGCGGCCCATCTGCCGAGCTGGCAGCGGCATGCCCGCTGGCACGGCCACGAGGTGCTGCTCGAGCTGCCGCTGCAGGCGGCCGACCACCCGATCAGCGATTTCGGCCCATGGGCGCTCGATCCCGCCCAGCCGCCGCCGGAGCTCGTCGCCGGCACCAGACGGGTGGCCAGCCGCGGCGAAGCCTATCTCGGCCTCGTCGCCGCCGGTGGCGCCTTCGCCGCTGCCCCGGAGCGCTTCCGCCCCGTCGCCGCCGAGCTCGCCGCGCGCGGGCTCGGTCTGATCGAGCTCGGCGAGCCGCTGCTCGCCGCGACGGCGTCGGCCAATGGCGTCGCCTACGCCAATGCCAGCGGCCCGGTCGATGCGGTCCCGGAAGCTGCCGCCATCGATGCGGCACTCGCCCGGCTCGAAGCGACGGCAAGGCGCGACGGCCGGGCCCTCGCCTTCGCCCAGCCCTTCCCGCTCACCTTCGACCGCATCTGGCACTGGGCGCAGGGCCTCGAGGCGAAGGGTATCCGACTGGTGCCCGTCAGCAGCTTCCTGGCCGAGCCATGAGCGATCGCCTGGCCCTTCCTGCCGCCGTTCCATGAGCTGCCGGGTGAGCAAGGGCCCCTTGCCCGGCTATCGTCGCTGCGTCGGCATCATGCTGCTCGACCCGGCCAATCGCGTCTTCGTCGGCCAGCGCCACGACACCCGGGCCGAGGCCTGGCAGATGCCGCAGGGCGGCATCGACAAGGGCGAGAACGCGCTCGACGCGGCGCGCCGCGAGCTGCTCGAGGAAGTCGGCACCAACCGGGCGGACTTCCTGAAGGAGAGCACCCTCTGGCGCTCCTACGACCTCCCGCCGGACATCGCCCGCCGCCTCTGGCGCGGCCGCTATCTCGGGCAGACGCAGAAATGGCTGGCCTTCCGCTACCGAGGCGAGGATGCCGACATCATGCTCGACGGCGAGCATCCCGAGTTCTGCGCCTGGCGCTGGCTGGCGCCGGACGAGCTGGTCGACCGCATCGTCCCCTTCAAGCGCGACGTCTATCTCAGCGTCGTCGAAGAATTCCGCTGCCTATGGGCTTGATGGTCGTGGAGCCGGGCCGGCGCGGCGCCTCGTTCTGACCGCCATTCTCGGGCGTCGGCTCCGGCAGCGGGCGAAACGGGCGGTCGGCCACCGGCGATCGAACCGGCAGCGGGTCCGCCCGTACCGGGTCCGCCGGTAGCGGTTCGGCAGGTGCCGGGGCGACCGGCTCGGGCGACAGCTCCGCGGGTGGCGGCGGTGCTTCGGGGACGAAGGCCGCTTCCGCCTCTTCCCTTTCCTCCTCGCTAACCGGGTCGGTCTCGACCTCCGGCTCCGGCTCGCTCTCCGGGGCCGCGGGCGGCTCGGCCGCGACTGTCTCCGGCAACGGCTCCGGCACGGCGTCGGCCGCGTCATCGATGTCGACGACCGCCGGCGGCTCGACCGGTCGTGCCGGAGCCGGGTCGGCCATCGCCAGGGCCATGGGCTGCGGCCGGTCCGGCTGCTCCTCGAAGGCCGCACGACCGGCCCGAGCCACGGACCTGACCTCGAGGCTCCCGGGCTTCTGCAGCTCCTCGATCTCGGCGGCGGCCGCATCGCGCCAGGTCACCATGTCCGGCCAGGACATCACGCTGTCGACATAGTCGTCGAGGACCGGATCGAGCGGCACGGCGTGGGTGACGAAGCGCGAGGCGACCGGGGCCATCATCGCATCGGCCAGGGTGAAGGCGCCGAAGAGGAAGGGTCCCTCGGCGGCGTGGCGCTCGCGGCAGCCCCGCCAGATCGCCGAGATGCGGGCGATGTCGCTGGCGACGCCGCGCGGCATCCGGCCGGCCGCCGAAAACCGTGACACGAGGTCCATGGGCATCAGGCGCCGCAGATCGGCGAAGCCGCCATGCATCTCGGCGCTGATGGAGCGGGCCTCGGCCCGCCGCGCCGCGTCGACCGGCCAGACCGCCGGATCGAGCTCGGCGACCAGCTCGGCGATGCTCAGCGAATCCCAGACCGGCATGCCGTCGACCAGCAGCACCGGCAGCTTGCCCGACGGCGAGTAGCGACGGATCGCGGCCGGCGTATCGGCACGGCGCAGCGGCACCCGGATCTCGGTGAAGGCGAGCCGCGCCAGGCGCATGGCGAGCCAGGCCCGCAACGACCAGGAGGAGGTGTTGTAGTTGCCGATGACGAGTTGCAGTGGCGGCTGCGCCATGCCCATCCTCACGCTCGGATGCCGGTCTTACCCGGCCCGCATCGCTGACGCCCGCCCGGATCCCGCAAGACTGCGAACTTGGTCGGGGCGGGGTGATTCGAACACCCGACCCTCTGCTCCCAAAGCAGATGCGCTACCAGGCTGCGCTACGCCCCGACGCGGCGCAATCTACGGAATACCGGGGGCACCCGCAATCGCCTTTGCCGCGAGTGGCGTGGCATGCCCGGCCGGCGGTGAAATCCCGCCCGGGCTGCGCCTGAGCACCGCCCGCTCCGGCAGCGCCAGCGACGGGTCCAGCAGGCGATATTGCAGGCGGGCGGAGGACTCGTTCGGCATGACGATGCCCGGCGGCACCGGGTCGAAGCCGAAGCGCTCGTAATAGGCATGGTCGCCGACGAGGAACACCAGCCGGTGACCCGCCTGCGCTGCCACGTCCAGGCTGTGGAAGACCAGGGCCCGGCCGACGCCGCGGCCCTGCCGGGCGGGCTCGATCGCGAGCGGCCCGAGCAGCAAAGCCGGTGCCGAGCCGGCGAGGATCGGCCAGTAGCGGACACTGCCGACCAGCAGCCCGGCCTCGGCCTCGGCGACGAAGCAGAGCTCGCCGAGCGGGGCGATGCCGTCCCGGAAACGATAGGAGGTCTTGTTGCGCCGGCCGGCGCCGAAGGTGAGATCGAGGAGCTCTTCGATGGCGACCGAATCGGCCGGCTGCTCGAGGCGAATGGAGAACATGGACGGGACCGATCGAAGCTAGGCTGAACTCAGCCGCCCCGCTCGCCGGGCCGGCTCAGCGCCGGCGGGCGGTCGGGGTGACGCGGGCACGAAGGCGCGCCTGTCGTCGTCGCTCGATCTTCCAGAATCCGTCCATGGATCGGCGTTAGCCCGCGGGGCGCAGGCTGTCAATCGCCATCCGGCGATCCGCCCGGCCCTTCCGCCGGCGGGTTGCCCACAGGTGCCAACGGCCCGCCCGTGCCACGCAGCTCGAGTGCCCGGCGCAGCACCCAGCCGACCGTCCTGAAGGCGAGCTCGTCCCAGGGAATGTCCTGCCAGTCGATCAGCCGCACCTCGAGGCTCTCCGGCCCGGCCGCCACCTCGGGCACGGTCAGCCGGGCGCGGTACAGCAACTGCACCTGGTCGATCCGAGGCAGGCTGTAGACGGCCAGCAGCCCCTCGATCAGGATCACCGCCCGCGCCTCCTCCCAGGCCTCGCGCCTGGCCCCTTCCTCGGCGGATTCGCCGAGCTCCATGTAGCCCGCCGGAATGGTCCAGAGCCCGCGCCTCGGCTCGATCGCCCGCCGGCAGATGAGCAGCCGGTCACCGAAGGTGCAGGCACTGCCGACGACGATCTTGGGGTTCAGATAGTGGATGGCACCGCAGGCCGGGCAGACGTGCCGGGGGCGATCGTCGAGCGGCGGCACGCGCTGCTCGACCGGCCCGCCACAGGCCGAACAGAAGCGCATCAGTCGTCGGCCGGGGCCGGCGGCTCCTGCCGCTTGAAGAAGGCCTCGGCCGCGGCCCGCACGTCGCGCTTGGCGGCGATGGCCCGCTCGACCCGCTCGAGCTCGGCGCGCAGCGTGGCAGCCAGCGCCTCGAGCTCGTCCAGCGAATGCCGGTCCAGCTCGCTGCCCAGCGCGAACTCGCTCGGTTTCTTGCGCGGCAGCTCCTCGTCCATGGGCGTTCTCCGTCACAGGTTCAGGCGGCGCCGGCAGCGCGCGGCGACCCGCCGCTTGACAACGGGCCAACCCGGCGGCCTCTAGCGGCCAACCACCGCCGCCCGAGGAAACCGACGTTGAGCGACCCATACCAGAAATTCTTCCCCGTCTCATGGGACCAGCTGCACCGCGACGCCAAGGCGCTCTCCTGGCGACTGGCCTCGGGCGGGCCCTGGAAGGGCGTCGTCGCGATCACCCGCGGCGGCCTCGTGCCGGCGCACATCATCAGCCGCGAGCTCGACATCCGGGTGATCGACACGATCTGCATCGCCTCCTACGACGACCAGACCCAGCGCGCGCCGAAGGTGCTGAAGTCGGTGGATGGCGACGGCGAGGGCTGGCTGATCATCGACGACCTGGTCGATACGGGCCAGACCGGGCGCATCGTGCGCGAGCGCCTGCCGAAGGCGCATTTCGCCACCGTCTACGCCAAGCCCGCCGGGCGCGAGATCGTCGACACCTTCATCACCGAGGTCAGCCAGGACACCTGGATCCTCTTCCCCTGGGACACCGAGCCGCAATACGTGAAGCCGATCAGCGCCAACCACCGGCCGGACTGACGACGCCGGGGCCGCGGGCTCAGTCGCCCTCGTTCTTGATGTCGAGCACCTCGCCGCAATGCTTGCAGTGCACGGCATCGGGGTCGTGGCGGATGAGGCCGCATTCGGGGCAGCGGTGCTTGACCTTGGCCGGCCGGAAGATCGTCTGCACCAGCCGGACGAAGAGGGCGATGCCGATGATCATGATCAGCACCGAAAGCAGCTTGCCACCCTCCCCGACCAGGGTGATGTCGCCGAAGCCGGTCGTCGTCAGCGTCGCCACCGTATAGTAGAGCGCGTCCGTGTAGCTCGCGATCGCGGGGTTCTTGCCGAACTGCTGGACGTAGACGATGGCCGTGGTGACGAAGACGAAGAGCACCATGTGAATGGCGCTGTGCAGGGCGTCCTCATGCTCCTGCACCCATTTGTGGCGCCGCCGCAGCATGCCGAAGAGATGATAGGAGCGGGCGAGGCGAACCGCGCGCAGCACCCGAAGGAAGGCGAGCGTCGTGTAGTTCTCGGTGAGCAGCGGCACGATCAGCGAGAGGATGACGACGAGGTCGGCGAGCGTGACCCAGTGCGCGAGGTAGCGCCCCCGCCTTGGGGCGATGTAGAGCCGGGCCGCGAAGTCGAGCGAGAGGACGATCGCGAGGACCACGTCGGCGTAGATCAGCCAGGGCGCGTCGGCGACGAAGGTGACGATCAGGAAGAAGAGGATCGTCGCGACGTCGAAGAGCAGGAGGCCGTACTGGAAGCGCGCGGCGCGCCGGTCGGCGCCGTAATAGAGCCCACGCAGGCTGACGCGCAGGCTCGGTGGCGGGGCCTCCGGGGGCAGTTCCGCCGGCGGTGATCCTGGCGACGTTGATTCCGGCGGCAGCGAGCCCGTCGGCGGCGCGTCCGCCGGCGTCCGGTCGACCGCTGCATCGCCCCCGGCGGTCACGTCAGGGGCAGCATCACATGCCGGCGATAGGCCTCGCGCTTCTTGAGCTCGGCGTACCAGAGCTGGACATTCGGCAGGCTCGGCCGCTCGACATCCAGGTTCGAATAGCGCCAGAAGGCACAGCCGAGCGGGATATCGCCCATCGAGAACGCGTCACCGGCGACGAAGCTGCGCTTCGAGAGGTGCTCGTCCAGGAGCTGCCAGAGCGGCTGGATGGCCTTGATGGCGGCGTCGATCTCGGCCATGTCGCGCTTCGCCTCGGGCGTGCGGACCAGCCCCCAGAAGATCGGGTGGAGCGGCGGATGCAGGGTCGTCACCTGCCAGTCCATCCAGCGATCCGCGGCCGAGCGCTCCGCCGGATCTTCCGCCCAGAGCGTGCCGACGCCGTAGCGGGCTGCCAGGTAGCGGACGGTGGCGTTGCTCTCCCAGACGACCGTCTCGCCGTCCTCGATCACCGGGACGCGCCGGTTCGGGTTGAGCTTGCCATAGGCATCGCTGTCGAGGCCGCCGAAGGCGCCGCCGGCATCGATTCGTTCATGGGGAAGATCGAGCTCGCCCACGGCCCACATCACCTTCTGCACGTTGATCGAGTTCGTCCGCCCCCAGATCCGCAACATCAGTCCTCTCCTGTCGCCAGCAAGCCCGAAGCCGCGTTCTGCCACAATGGTGCAGGGCCGGGAACCGGCCTTCGCCGCCTTCGCAGTCCCGGCTCAGCTCGCAGCGGGTGGCGAGCGGGGCTCGATCGGCCGGGCGGAGCCGACCGCCAGGACCTCCTCGAGCGCCCGCGCCGCCCTGAGCAGCGCGGCCTCGCCCTGGGGCGGCCCCACCATCTGCAGACCGACCGGCAGCCCCGTCTTGGTGAAGCCACATGGCAGGGACAGCGCCGGACAGCCGGCCAGGGTGATGGCGTAGCTCACGGCCACCCAGTCGATATAGGTCGGGAAGCGATGCTCGCCGAGCGCCTCGAGATAGCGCAGCTCGACCGGGAACGGCGGGACGATGGCAGCCGGGCACAGCAAGAGGTCGTGCTCGCGGAAATAGGCTGCGACCCGCGCCTGGATCAGCGACCGCTCGCGCTCCGCCCAGCCGATCTCGTCGGCGGTCAGCGCCAGGCCGCGCTCGATGTTCCAGATCACCTCGGGCTTCAGCTTCTCCCGCTCGGCCTCGAGCAGGGTCGCCTTCTCCGCCGCGAAGTGGGCGGCGCGCAGCACCTCGAAGACTTCCCGTGCCGGGCCGAAATCCGGCGACCGGTTCTCGATGACGTCGGCACCGAGCTCGGCCATGCGCGCCGCGGCCTGCCCGGCGAGCCGGGCAATCTCGGGATCGACCGGCACGAAGCCGCCGAGATCCGCGGAGAAGCCGACCCGCTGCAGGTGCTGCGGCAACTGGACCGCCTCGGCGAACGACATGGCCGGCGGCTCCGTCGCCAGCGGATCGTCGAGCGAGGTGCCGCACATGGCATCCAGCATCAGCGCGAGGTCGGCCACGTCGCGCGCCATGGGCCCGTTCGCCGTCAGCGTCTGGAAGCGGCGCGACGCCGGGCCGCGCATCACACGGCCGATGCTCGGGCGGAGGCCGACGACACTGCAGAAGGCCGCGGGCGTGCGCAGGCTGCCGCCGAGATCGCTGCCATCGGCGAGCCACGCCATGCCGGTGGCCAAGGCCACCGCCGAGCCGCCGGACGAGCCGCCGCAGGTGAGCGCCGTGTTCCACGGGTTGCGCGTGGCGCCGAAGACCTCGTTGAAGGTGTTGGCACCGGCGCCGAACTCGGGCGTGTTCGACTTGCCGAGCACGATGGCGCCATTGGCCTCGAGCTGCGCCACGTGCAGGTCGGTGACGCTGGACACATGCTCGGCGAAGATCGGCGAGCCGTAGGTCGTCCGGACACCCTCGACCTCGAAAAGGTCCTTGACCACGATCGGCAAGCCGCCGAGCCAGCCGCGCCCCGGCTCGGCAGGAGCGCCGCCCTGCATCAGTGCTCGGGCCTTCGCCCGCGCCCGCTCGAAGCAGCGGATCGGCACGGCGTTGACCAGTGGATCGACCCGCTCGATGCGCTCGATCGCCGCCTCGACCAGCTCGAGCGGCGACACCCGGCCCGCCTTCAGCTCGGCGACGACGGCCGTGGCGCCGAGCTCGACGAGGCCGCTCACGGACAGGTCCGGTAGTAGAGCCAGCCCAGCATCTCGCCGTTCTGCGGATCGGTCACCCGCTCGAAGCGAAAGCAGTTCGGGTCGAGCGCCGGGCGCTCCTCGCCGACCGAGAAGAACGGCTCGTTGCCCATGCGGTCGCGCATGTAGACGGCTCCCGAAAGCGGGTCGTAGCGCATCGGCGTGCCGCCGGTTTCACGAATGACGCAGTCCCAGCGTCGCCCCGCCGCATCGCTCATGATGATCTCGGCGAGACCCCGCGAGCGGCCGATGGCCCGCAGCACCGTGATCGGCGGTGCCGAGCCGACAGCGGCGCAGCCATCGATCGCCGGGAAGAGCCGCAGCAGATCGCGCGACCAGTCGGTGCGCTGCGCCAGCGGCACCGGCGATGGCTCGCTCGCCGGCCCCCCTTCACCACCGGGCGACCCGGATGGCGGCACGGGCGTCGCCAGCACCTGCGGCAGGGTCGGCTCGGGCACGTCGGCGGCCCTCAGGAGATCGCCCCTGATCCAGCCTTCGAACGGCTCCGCGGCGCCGGACAAGGTGGTCACCCGATACCAGGTGTGCTCGCCTTCCCTTGAGCTCTCCAGCACCCGGAGCAGCTCGCTGCCCCTGGCGCTGGCGACGATGTTGCCGCTCGCCACCTGCGGCGTCGAGCGGACGTTGATGCGCGTGTCGCTGGCACCGAGAGTCTGGGCCCCCTCGCCGACGACGATCGTCTGGGCCTCCGCGACGCCGATCCAGGACGGGCTCGGCATGACGACGAGCGCTCCCATCGCCAGACCGGCAGCGAGAAGCCACGAAGCAAGAGACGGCATATTTCCCCTTAGACGCGAAGTCGGCCCGTCGGCAAGGGCATCGGCCAACCGGCTCCTCCCCGTCAATAGCCGCGATTCGGGTAGCAGTTCAAACACCATGCGCAACCCGCGGTCCCGGAGTGCGGCACCGCCATGGCCCGTCGGCGTCAGCGCGCCGCGCCGGCCACCTCGGCGAGGATCGCCAGCGCCCGGTCGACGGCATCCGGCGGCAGGTCGAGATGGGTGACGAATCGCAGCTTGCCGCCCCCGATATCGAGGCAGAGCAGCGACCGCTCGCGCGCCGCGGCGACGATGTCCGCGGCCGGCCGGCCGACCACCTCGGCCACGACGATGTTCGAGCGCACGGCCTCCGGGTCGAGGCAGAACGGGCCGAGTTCGGCAAGCCCGAAGGCCAGCCGCCGCGCCGCCGCGTGGTCGTCCGCGAGGCGCTCGTACTGGTGGTCGAGGGCGTGGAGCGCTGCCGCCGCCAAGACGCCGGTCTGGCGCATCGCACCACCGAAGAGGCCGCGAAACCGCCGCGCCTTAGTAATCAGGGCCGCCGTGCCGGCAAGCGCCGAGCCGACCGGCGCACCCAGTCCCTTTGAGAAGCAGACGCTCACCGTGTCGAAGGGTGCGGCGAGCCTGGCCGGGCTCTCCCCGCAGGCCAGCGCCGCGTTCCAGAGCCGCGCCCCGTCGAGATGGAGTGCCAGGCCCGCCGCCTGGCCGGCCGCCGCGGTCGCCTCAAGGAGCTCGGGCGGCCAGACCGTGCCGCCACCCGCATTGTGCGTGTTCTCGAGCGCCAGCAGGCGGGCCGGCGGGTAGATGCCGTAGGCGGCGATGGCGGCCGGCCGGATCGCACCCTCGACCGTCGCGGGTGTCACCACCCCGCCCTCGCCCGGCAGCAGCCGCAGCACGAGTCCGGAGAGCAGCGCGTAGCCGCCCCGCTCGTAGAGTGCGATGTGCCCCGCCTCGTGCAGCAGCACCTCGTCGCCAGGTTCGGTCTGGCAGCGCAGCGCCAGCTGGTTGCCCATGGTGCCGCTCGGTACGAAGAGCGCGGCCTCCTTGCCGAGCAGTTCGGCCGTGCGCTCCTCCAGCCGGCGGACGGTCGGGTCCTCGCCGTAGACGTCGTCGCCCACCTCGGCCTCGGCCATCGCCCGCCGCATCGCCGGCGTCGGCCTCGTCAGGGTGTCGCTGCGCAGGTCGATCATCTGAGCCCCTTCGCTTCCCGGTATCAACGGCCGAGCAGGCCGCCGAGCGCGTCGCGCAGCTGCTTCGCCGGTGCCGCGGCGTCGTCGTCGTCACCCGCCGGGGGCTCGCCGAGCACGCCCGGGAGCTGCTCGAGCGCATCGCCGAGCGAGCCCGGCACGTCGCCGCCGAACATGTCCCTCAGCGCCTCGAGATTCGCCGGATCGGCGGCGAGGCGGGTGACCGTCTCCGCCAGCTCGGTCGGGTCGGTGATGTCGCCGGAAAGCCCGCTGCCGAGATCGAGCCGGACGGCCGGGCTGGCCCACGCCCCCTCGATCACGAGCGGCACGCCGACCTTGAGATCGGCGTCACCGCCCGCATCCTGCCCCTCCAGGGTGGAGGCCACGTGCGGCGTCAGGCGATAGTCCAGGGTCTTCGGCGGCAGGGCCACCTGCCCCGCACCCTCGATCCGCAGCACCGGTGCGCGCAGGTTGAAGTCGTCGTTCTGCACGACGCCGTCCTCGATCCTGAAGGTGCCACCCGCCTCGGCGAAGTCCGTCCGCTGCGGCTCCGAGGCCGCCGACTGGACGCCGAGCGTCATCACCTGGCGGATGGTGGCGGCGATGTTGATGCCGAGGATGGCGCCGTCGCGCACCAGCACCGCACCGTCACCGGCAAGGCTCGCCACGAGGGCAGCGACGCTGTCGCCCTCCCCGTCGATGGTGAACTTCAGATTGCCGGTGCCTTCGAGATAGTCGACATCGGCAACACCCTGCAGCACCGGCAGCAGCTCGACCCCGCTCGCGTCGAGGCTCCCCTCCACCTTCAGGGGCTCGTCCGAGGTGAGGGCCGCGACGCCGGTGGCGCTGCCGCCATAGAGGGCGAGCTCGGCGATCTCGAGCGAGGTGCGCTCGGCATCCGCCTGCACGAGAAAGCGGCCGGGCCCCGTTTCGAGCTGCGCCTCGCGCAGGGAGTTCATCAGGATCTCGAGATCCAGGTCGAGCGGCAGCGGCAAGGGCAGGTCGAGCGGCTCGGTGGACCAGCCCTCCGCCGCGGTCGCCGGCGCGTCGGCCGCCGGCGCATCGCCCGCCGCATCCGGAGCGGCCTCCGCCGCCGGCAGATAGGGGCGCAGGTCGAGTTCACCGAGATCGAGCCGACCGCTCAGCTTCGGCCGCTCGTCATAGGCAAGGTCCAGATCGCCCTGCACAAGCAGCTCGTCCACGGCGAGGCTCAGCGCGTGCAGGCCGAGGCTGTCGGGTGCCGATTCGAGATCGACCGTAAACGTCGCGCTCTCGAGCCTGCCCTCGGGCAGCTCCACCGGCTGGCCGAGCCAGTCGAGCAGCGTTCGCGGCGCCATGTCGAGCGTCACGGCGAGCACGGCGGTGCCGGCGGGCGACGCCTCGCCGCCGGCGACGAGGCCGAGCCCGGGTGCGGCGAGCTCGAGATTGACCGAGCTCGGCTCGCCGTCGAGCAGGGCCGCGAGATCGCCGATCCGGCCCTCCAGCGTGGCCTCCTGCCCGGCGCTGGTCGCCGCACCGTCGAGCAGGAGTGCCCCGCTCTCCGCTTCGGTGCTGGCGCCGAGGCGGATGGCCGAGAACTCGCGCCGCTCGCCGGTGCCGTGATCGATATAGGTGACGGCCCCGCCGGTCAGCGCAACATCGCCGATCCGGATCTCGGGCAGGTCGAGCGCATCCCCGTCCCCACCATCGCCGTCGCCCTCGTCCGACTCGCCGGAGCCCTCGAACTGCCAGCTCGGCACGCCCTCGGCGTTCACCTCGAGGGCCAGCACCGGCTCGTCGATGGCGACGCGGACGACATCCACCGTGCCACCGATATAGGCCAGCGCATCGACCTCGACGTCGACCATGGCGATCCGGGCAAGCTCCGGGTTCTCGGCCCAGGCCGGGTTGGCGAGGCGCACGTCGGCGAGGCTCAGCGCGAAGGGCCGCCAGGGGCGGAAGGTCAGCGGGCCCTCGACCACGAAGTCGCGGCCGAGCGCCGCCGAGACCCGCTCTTCGAGCTGGGCCTTGATCACGTCGCGCGGCAGGAAGAAGGGCAGTGCCACCGCCACCACGACCAGCACGAGGACGATCAAGAGCACGGTCACGAGAATCTTGCGCATGGTTCGTGGTCTCCTCTCTCAGGCGGCGAGCTTCTGGCGGCGCAGCAGGGGGAACTCGGCGCCGGTGAGCGTCTCGTGCTCGAGCAACAGCGCCGCACCCCGGTCGAGATCGGCGCGCCGCTCGGTGACGATCCCGACCGCCCGCTCGAACGCCGCCTCCACCAGGCCGCGGATGGCGAGGTCGATCTCGCGCGCCGTGGCCTCGCTGTAGCTGCGCGGCCGCATTGCGGGCATGCCGTTCTCGCCGAGGAACGACTGCCGCTGCGGGTCGTACACGACCTGGGCGGTCGCGTCGTGCATGCCGTAGCGCGTGACCATGTGCCGCGCGATGTCGCTGATCTTGTCGAGATCGTCGGCGGCCCCTGTCGAGATCTCGCCGAAGACGACGTGCTCGGCGGCCCGCCCGCCCATCAGCACCGCCATCTTCTCCTCGAGCTCCTGCGTGGTCATCAAGAAGCGCTCCTCCTCCGGCCGCTGGATCGTGTAGCCGAGAGCGCCGATGCCGCGCGGGATGATCGAGACCTTGTGCACGGGATCCGTGGTCGGCAGCGTGGCTGCCACCAGCGCATGGCCCATCTCGTGATAGGCCACCACCTTGCGCTCGTGCGGGTGGAGCAGCCGCGAGCGCTTCTCCAGCCCGGCGACGATCCGCTCGATGGCGTTGTTGAAGTCGTCCATGGTCACCTTGTCGCCCCGGCGCCGGGTCGCCAGCAGCGCCGCCTCGTTGACGAGGTTGGCAAGGTCGGCACCCGTGAACCCGGGCGTGAGCGCCGCCACCTGCTCGAGCGAGACGTCCGGGCCGAGCCCCTTGATCTTCCTGATGTGCACCTCGAGGATCTGCAGCCGCCCGCTCTTGTCCGGGCGATCGACCAGCACCTGCCGGTCGAAGCGGCCGGCGCGCAGCAGCGCCGGATCGAGGATTTCCGGGCGGTTGGTGGCACCCAGGAGCACGATGCCCTCCGACGGGTCGAAGCCGTCGAGCTCGGCCAGGAGCTGGTTCAGCGTCTGCTCCTTCTCGTCGTGCCCGCCGCCGCCGAACTGCCCGGACATGCGCGCCCGGCCGAGCGCGTCCAGCTCGTCGATGAAGATGATGCAGGGCTTGGCCTTGCCCGCCTGCTCGAAGAGATCGCGCACCCGGGCCGCCCCGACGCCGACGAACATCTCGACGAACTCCGAGCCCGAAATCGAGAAGAACGGCACCCCCGCCTCACCGGCCACCGCCCGGGCGAGCAGCGTCTTGCCCGTGCCGGGCGGGCCGACCAGGAGGATGCCCTTGGGGATCCTGGCCCCCAGCCGGCCATAGGTCTGCGGGTCCTTGAGGAAGTTGACGACCTCCTGCAGCTCCTCCTTCGCCTCGTCGACCCCGGCGACATCGGCGAAGGAAACCTTCGTGTCCTTCACGACATAGACCTTGGCCCTGGACTTGCCGACCTGCATCAGCCCGCCGAAGCCCTGCTTCTCGGCAAAGCGGCGGATCATGAACATCCAGAACGCGATCAGGATCAGGATCGGGATCACCCAGGAGAGCAGGTCGCGCAAAAAGGTACTCTCGATCACTCCGGCGAAATGCACGTTCTGCTTCGCCAGCAATTCGGCCAGGTCGAGCTCGACCCGCGTGGTGCGGAAATACTGCGCACCCGACTCCGTCGGCGTCTTGAGCTTTCCCTCGATGTAGGCGCTCGAGACCCGGATCTCGTCGACGGCCCCCTCGTCCAGGAGCTGCTGGAACTCGCTGTACTGGATGGTCTCGATCTGGCGCGACGCCACCCACCAGCTCTGGAACATCATCAGGAGGAGGAAAGCCAGCAGCGCGTAGCCGACATTGATCTGCTGCTTCCTGTCCATGGCCCGCTTTCCTCCTGCGACACCGGCCTTGCCTTCCCTGCCAGATAGGCACTACCTGCCTCACGTCATCAGGGAGGGACCAGAATGTCGCTGGCACTGTTCGATCTCGGCGGACGCCGGGCGCTGATCACAGGCTCCGGCCAGGGGATCGGCAATTCCATCGCGACCGGCCTCGCCGCGGCCGGCGCCAGCGTCGTCCTGAACGGCCGCGACGGTGCGAAGCTCGAAGCCGCGAGAGCGAAGATCCCGGGTGCCACGGCGCATGTCTTCGACGTCACCGACCAGGCCGCCGTCACCGAGGCGATCGACCGGATCGAGCGCGACGAGGGGCCGATCGACATCCTCGTCAACAATGCCGGCATCCAGCGCCGCGCCCCGCTCCAGGACATGCCGGCCGAGACCTGGCACGAGGTCATGAAGACCAACATCGATTCGGTCTTCTATGTCGGCCAGGCCGTGGCCCGGAAGATGATCCCGCGCGAGCGCGGCAAGATCATCAACATCTGCTCGCTCACCAGCGAGGCCGGCCGGCAGACCATCGCCCCCTACACGACCGCCAAGGGTGCGGTGCGCATGCTGACCAAGGGCATGTGCGCCGACTGGGCCCGCTTCAACCTGCAGATCAACGGCATCGGCCCCGGCTACTTCAAAACGCCGCTCAACAAGGCGCTGATCGAGGACCCCAAGTTCAACGCCTGGGTCGAGCAGCGCACCCCGGCCGGACGCTGGGGCGAGCTCGAGGAGCTGCAGGGTGCCGCCATCTTTCTGGCATCCGACGCGTCCCGCTTCGTCAACGGCCACATCCTCTACGTCGACGGCGGCCTGCTCGCGGTGATCTGACAGGGAATCGACAGCCGGCGCGGTGTTGGCGTCGATGTGACGACGCGCCTATCGTCCTCGTCGGCGCGGGTGATCATGTCGCGGCGGGTTGTATCCACTCGCCCGCGATGCGGGGTGGCGACTGGCTTTGAGGTTGCGTATACCCGACCCGCCGGACAGCCGGTGATCGCCCTGCGACGCCCGCCGCGAGGCTGCCCGCGTTACCCATCCAACCAGATGAACCACCGAACGCCGGAAGCTCCTGCATGCCCTCCTATGTGACCTCGGCCGAATTGCGGCGAGGCCGGACCACTGACCAACGTCGCTGCACCCGCCGGAGCCCGACATGTTGAGCTGGCTCCGCCGCCACATCGACCTGCTCGTCTTTGCGACGAGCCTGCTCGTGCTCGTCTTCGGTTATGGCGTCGCGGTCGGCAAGTTCCGCGTCTTCCCACACGACCAGATCAATGCGGCAGTCGACGCGGCCCAGGACTGGTGGGAGAACTGGCGCCACTTTGCGCGCCTTGAGTCGAAATGGCTGCAGCCGACGCACCGCACCGAGCGCATCGCCTGGCGCGACCCGGCGCGCACGCATGACGGCTACACCTTCGTCACCGGTTTTCTCGACGGCGCCGCCGGTGCCTACCTGATCGACATGGAGGGCAACATCGTCCACCGCTGGCCCTTCTCGATGGACCGGATGTGGGAGCTGTCCGGCATGCCTGCCGAGGAGCTTGGGTCGGTCGATCTCAGCATCCACGGCGCGGTTCTCTACCCCGATGGCGACGTCGTCCTCAGCGTCGGCGGTGGCGCCCTGTCACGCGTCGACCGGTGCGGCAACTTCGTCTATGCCACGGCGCTCGAGAGCCATCATGCGGTCGACCTGCTGCCCGACGGCAGCGTTCTGACCCTCGGCCGCTGGACCGAAACCAAAGAACGAGACGACCGGCCTCTCGTCGTGCCCGGGCCGAGCGGCTACTATCTCGACGATACGCTCGCTCACGTGTCGGCTGATGGCGAGATCCTCGACGAGCGCTCGCTGATTGATATCCTGTTCGCGAGCGACATGGGCGGCATGCTGTTTCTCGGCAACGGCTCCAGCTATCAGAGCGCCGTCAGGGACCCGCTGCACGTGAACGACGCCGAGTACCTGACAGCCGAGCTGGCACCAGCCTTCCCGATGTTCGAGACCGGCGACATCCTCGTCTCGCTGCGCAACATCGCGACCATCGTCGTGCTCGACGGTGACACCAAGACCATCAAGTGGTTCACGACCGGGCCGTTCTTCGGCCAGCACGACCCGGACTTCACCCCCGATGGCACGATCCTCGTCTACGACAACCGCATCACCGGCGATGATGGCCCACAGCTCGGCTATTCGCGCGTGCTCGAGATCGATGTCGCGACGCACGAGATCGTCTGGGAATATGTGGGCACCGACGAGGACCCGATGTACAGCTCGCTCGGTGGCCGGACCCAGATCCTGCCGAACGGCAACGTGCTGGCCCTTGAGCCCCAGGGCGGGCGGATCATCGAGATCGCGCGCGGCGAGGATGACGACAGCGTCGTCTGGGAGTTCGTGAACATCCAGGAGGAAGGTCAGGTCGGCATGCTGTTCGACGGCATCCGCTTCGCCCCGGACGAACTCGACTTCGTCGGCCAGCCCTGCCCCTGAGATGCGATCTGCCCAGGCAGAGGCAACGGCGAAATCCAGTAGCGCCGTGATGGAGATGCCGGGCTGGCTCGACCTCCTGGGGGGGCTGATCGAGCGCACCCAGGGCTTCTGGCGGAAGGTCGGCGACCTCGAAACCGAGCAGCACCGCGACGCCCTCGGCGCCATCGCCATCGACCGGCCCGTCTACATTGCCGGGATCGCCCGCTCCGGCAGCACCATCCTGCTGGAGACGCTGTCGCGTCATCCGGACGTGGCGACCCACCAGTACCGCGACTTCCCGCTCGTGCTGGCACCGATCCACTGGGACAAGGTCTTCGGCAGGCGCCAGGCGGGGCACACCGAGGCCGTGGAACGGGCGCACAAGGATCGCATCAAGGTCACGCCATCGAGCCCCGAAGCGATGGAGGAGATCGTGTGGATGGCGTTCTTCCCGCATCTGCACGACCCGACCCGAAGCCAGGTGCTCAATGCGACCACGTCGGCGCCGGCCTTCGAGCAATTCTACCGCGCCCACATCAAAAAGCTCCTGATGATCCGCCGGGGCCGGCGCTACCTCGCCAAGGCGAACTACGACGTCACCCGACTGGCCTATCTCCTGAAGCTCTTCCCGGATGCCCGCTTCATCGTGCCGGTCCGCGAGCCCCTCTGGCATGTCGCGTCGCTCGTCAAGCAGCACCGCCTGTTCGTCGCGGCCGAGACCACGGATCCTCGCATCCGCCGGCACATGCGGCGGGCCGGTCACTTCGAGTTCGGCCTCGACCGGCGTGCCATCAACGCCAACGACGACGAGGCTGCGGCCCGGATCGAGGCCCTCTGGGCTGCCGGTCGCGATGCGGAAGGCTATGCGCGGCTCTGGGCTCGAACCTATGGCTTCGTGCTCGATCAGCTCGCCCGGGAGCCTGCCCTCGCCGACGCGATCAGGTTCGTCCGCTATGAGGATTTCTGCACCCGTCCCGCGATGGAGCTCGAGGCCATCGCCGCCCATGCCGGGCTGGACTTCACCCCTTCCGCGATTGCCGAGATGGCATCAGGGATCAGCAGCCCTGATTACTACAGCCCCGCATTCGACCCCGAAGAGCGGGCGCTCATCACCGAAATCACCCGGATGACTGCCGCACGCCTCGGCTATGGCAACTGACACGCTCTCCATGAAAAAGGCCAGTCGGTTGCCATTTCCCCGATGCCATCGCAAATCCGGCACGCTACCAATCCTGTCATCCGCGAGCCAAATGATCCTCATGGGAGTTGAGATGCCGAAGTTCGTCCTCGTCGCCCTCGTGCTGCTCGTCCCGTCGCTGGCGCATGCCTATATCGGGCCCGGAGCGGGCATCACCGCCATCGGTTCGCTGCTCGCCCTGGTAGGCGCAGTCCTCTTGGCCCTGGTCGGGTTCGTCTGGTACCCCATCAAGCGGCTCCGCCGCAGCCGCGCCAGATCGGCCAACGCCGCTGCGACGGCGGATGACGCACGGGCGGACTCGTCGGGGTCGTGAACCTCCTCGCGGCTTCACTCGTCTGCGTCGTCTTCCTCCTGGCCTGCATTGCCCTCCGCCTGGTCCCCGTCGCCGGCAACATTGTCAATGCGGCGGGCAAGGCACTGGCCACAATGCGTGATCCGACCCTCGACGACGACGCCAAGGAGCAGGCAGCGCGCTCCGCCGCGATCAGCCTGTTCGGCGGCTTCCTCTCGATCGTCTGGCGTACCGCAGCCGCGGTGGCCGCCTCGCTCGTCGTGCTCTACGCGGGCGACTGGCTCGGCATTTTCGATACCGACGCCGTCATGACGACGCTGGCGAGCTGGGAATTCATCGTCGCCACGACCGTCATCATCACAATTGCCTGGATCGCCTTCAGCCGCTGGCGGGCGCAGGCCGCGTCGAGCGCACCGAGCCGGAACAAGGCTTGAGCTTCTGCTGGCTTTCCTTCAGCTCGCCGCGCGCCGCCAGGCGACGGTCGCCACGCCCGCGGCGATCAGGCAGGAGCCGCCGACGCGGTTGACGAGGCGCTGCGCCGTCGGATGGCGGACCAGGCGGCGCGCCCGCGCCGCAAGGCCGGCATAGGCGGCGGCGTTGAGGGCGGCCAGGAGCACGAAGGTCACCTCCATGACGACCATCTGGCCGAAGAGCGGCCGGGTGGCATCGAGGAATTGCGGCAGGAAGGCGACGAAGAAGACGATGCTCTTGGGGTTGAGCGCCGTCACCAGCCACGCATGGGCGAGCATCCGCCGGCCGCTCACCTCGGCTGTGGCGATGCCCGCATCCGCTGCCGTCACCGGCGCCCGCCAGAGCCTGATGCCGAGATAGACGAGATAGGCGGCGCCGACGAGCTTGAGGATGGTGAAGAGGGTCGCCGAGGTCGCCAGCAGCACGCCGAGGCCGAGCAGCGACGCGGTCATCGCCGTGAAGTCGCCGAGCGCCACGCCGGCCACGGTGGCGGCGGCCGCACGCTTCCCCTGCCCCAGCGCATAGGCCACGACCAGCATGATGGTGGGACCCGGAATGGCCAGCAGCACGGCGGAAGCGGCGGCGAAGGCGAGCCAGATCTCGAAGGCCATGGGCGGTTTTCCCGTTGGCAGGAAAGGAAGGATGCGGGCGACGGGTGGTGGACCCCGCCGCCCGCAGCAGGGTTCACGCCTTGCGGCTGGTCAGCGTGGCGTGGCTGTTGATCAGGTTGCGGTAGTCGGGGATGTGGTTGGAGAAGAGCGTGCCCAGGCCCTCGACGTCGTTGCGCCAGTCGCGGTGCAGCTCGCAGGCGGCGCCGAACCAGGTCATGAGCTGGCAGCCGGCGGCCGACATCCGATCCCAGGCCGAATGGCGGGTGATCTCGTTGAACGTGCCGGACGCGTCCGTCACGACGAAGACCTCGAAGCCTTCTTCGATCGCCGAGAGCGCCGGAAAGGCGACGCAGACCTCCGTGACGACGCCCGCGATGATGAGCTGCCGCTTGCCGGTGGCCTTCACCGCTTGCACGAAGTCCTCGTTGTCCCAGGCGTTGATCTGACCCGGACGCGGGATGTAGGGCGCGTCGGGAAAGAGCTCCTTCAGCTCGGGCACGAGCGGGCCGTTGGGGCCGTCCTCGAAGCTGGTGGTGAGGATGGTCGGCAGGCCGAAATATCGGGCGAGGTCGGCCAGCGCCAGGACGTTGTTCTTGAAGGTGTCGGGGTTGAAGTCGCGGACCAGCGACAAGAGGCCGGTCTGGTGATCGACGAGCAGCACGGCGGCGTTGCTCCTGTCGAGGCGGTTGTAGGTCTTGGCCATGGACGGTTGCTCCGAGGACGTGAAGGCATCGCCCGGGATGGGCGGTGCCACGGTGGTCAGGGCGCGAGACGGCCGAAGCGGCCGCTGCGGTAGTCGTCGAAGGCGGCCATAAGGGCTGCCTCGCTCTCGAGGACGAAGGGCCCGTGGCCCACCACGGGTTCAGGGATCGGCTCGCCGGTCAGCGCGAGCAGCCGCGACGCGCCATCGGCGCGCAGCCGGATGGTGCTGCCCTCGCGGCCGAGGTGGACGACCTCGGCCTCGCCGGCTCCCGCATCGTCATTGACCGTGACGTGGCCGGAAAGCACGACCAGCATGGTCGTGTGGCCACCCGGCAGGTCGAGCGTGACCTCGGCGTCGGCGACGAGCTCGATGTCCCGGATCGACATGGGCGTGAAGGTCCGGGCCGGCCCCGGCAGGCCGGCATGCTCGCCGGCAATGACCCGCACCCGGCCGGCGCCCTCCGGCAGTGCCGCCACCGGAATGTCCCCATCCCGGATCGACTGGTAGCCCGGGGCCGCCTTCTTGTCCCGGGCCGGCAGGTTGACCCAGAGCTGGACCATGCGGAAGGGACCGCCCGTCCGGGTGAAGGCAGGGGAGTGCATCTCCTCGTGGACGATGCCGGCACCCGCCGTCATCCACTGCACGTCGCCCGGCCCGATCGTGCCACCACCGCCGGACGAGTCGCGGTGCGCGACCTCGCCGTCATAGACGATCGTGACGGTCTCGAACCCGGCATGCGGGTGGGCGCCGACCCCGCGTGGCGCATCGGCCGGCGCGAAGACGTGCGGCCCCGCATAGTCGAGCAGGAGGAACGGGCTCAGCGCTTCCGGATCGGTCGTGTAGGACACGAGCGAACGGACGGGAAACCCGTCACCGACCCAATGCCGGGCGGGGGACGTGGTGACCTTCAGAACCGACTTCATCATCACCGCTCCTTCGACGTTGTCGGCGATCATTAGGTATCGGTACTATCCACCTGCAAGTACGGTCCTCGAGGATACCGCTGGATGAAGCAGGTGAGCTGTCCGACCGAGATCACGCTCTCGATCCTCTCCGGCCGCTGGAAGG
The DNA here is from genome assembly GCA_030431615.1 of Alphaproteobacteria bacterium. Lineage (GTDB taxonomy): Bacteria > Pseudomonadota > Alphaproteobacteria > Geminicoccales > Geminicoccaceae > SLRI01. The sequence continues at coordinate 4,705 of JAUIID010000009.1, read as the reverse complement.
CCATGGTGATCTACTGGCTCCTCAAGGGCGAGCGTCGTTTCAACCAGCTGCAGCGGGAGCTGGTGACGATCACCCATCGCACCCTGGCGAAGCAGCTTCGGGAAATGGAGCAGGCCGGGCTCGTCGAGCGCCACGACCATGGCACGATCCCGCCAAGGGTGCACTACAGCCTCACCCCGCTCGGCCGCTCGCTCGAGCCCGTGCTCATGGCCATGCACCACTGGGCGCTCGAGCACGGCCACGCACTGAACCCGGCTCCCGACGACGGACAAGGAAGGACGTGAGGGAACTCGTCCAACCCCGCGCGGCCCCACGGCGGATCACGGCCCCCGGCTCTCCCCCATTGCCGCAATCTCGTCGAAGCGCGGCTTGAGCGTCGGATAGAGCTCGCGATACACGCCGAAGGCCTCATCGTACCGGGCCCGGTTCGCCGCGTCGGGTGTCGTCCGCGTCTCCACGGCGATTCCCTTGATAGCCGTGCTCAGGTCCGGCCAGATGCCGGCACCGACGCCGGCGACGAGCGCCGCGCCATAGGCGCCGCCCTCGGCCGCCCCGCTCACTGTCTGCACCTCGCAACCGGTGGCATCGGCCTGGATCTGCCGCCAGAGCGGGCTCGCCGCCCCGCCGCCCGAGGTGCGGATGGTCGTGGCCTCGAGGCCGAGCGGGCGCATCAGCTCCAGCATCTCGCGCATCGAGAAGACGACGCCCTCCATGGCAGCCCGGATCATGTGCCCGGCCCCATGCCGCAGCGTCAGGCCGACAAAGGCGCCGCGGGCGTCGGGGTCGGGGTGCGGGCAGCGCTCGCCGATCAGGTAGGGCAGGAAGAAGAGCCCCTCGGCACCGACCGGCACGGCTTCCGCACTCTTCGTCATCTCCTCGAAGCCGAGCTCGCGCCCGGCGAAGCTGGCGAGCGTCTGGCGCAGCCAGGCGAAGGCACCGCCGGCGTTCATCGAGACCCCCATGCAGTGCCAGCGCGCCGGGTCGTTGTTGCAGAAGACCTGGAGCCGGCCCTCCGGGTTGGCCGCACAGGCATCGAGAGCACAGGCGGCGATCCCCGCCGTGCCGATGATGGTCTGCGCCGTGCCGGGGTCGATCAGCCCGCTGCCGGTCGTCTGGATGACCGCATCGCCGCCGCCGCCCATCACCGGCAGGCCGCGCGGCAGGCTGAACTCGTCGGCGATCTCGTCCCGCAGCCGGCCGGTGATTTCGTGGCTCTCATGGGCCGTCGGCAGGATCGAGCGCGGCAGGTCGAGGCGATCGAGCAGGTCCCAGGACCATTCCCGCCGGACGACGTCGAAGAGCCCCGTCCCGGAGGCCTCGGAGACATCGGTCGCGTGCTCGCCCGTGAGCAGCAGGCGGATGTGATCCTTCGGATTGAGGATCCGCTTCAGCCGCGCATAGTTCCCCGTCTCCTCCTCGCGCAGCCAGACCACCTTGCCGCCGGTATAGCCGGTCAGCATGGGGTTGTTGGTGAGGGCGAGGAGCCCCTCCAGCCCGCCCGCCCGCTCGGTGATCCAGGCGCATTGCTTGCCGGTGCGCTGGTCGTTCCAGAGGATGGCGGGGCGGATCACCCGGTCGGCCTCGTCGAGGGCGACCAGCCCGTGCATCTGGCCGGAGAGGCCGATGCCGACATACTCGACGCCGGTGCCGAGCTCCGCCACGACGGCCTTGAGCCCGGCTTTGGCGGCCCGCCACCAGTCCTCGGGGTCCTGCTCGGCCCAGCCCGGCCGCGGCGTGTCGAGCGGGTAGCCCTGCGTGTGCCTGGCGAGGATGGCGCCGGCCTCGTCGACCACCAGCACCTTGGTGCCCGAGGTGCCGACATCGATCCCGATCAACGCCCGTCTTCTTGCCATTCCTGCCTCCCCCGTTGGCGCCACGCCAGCATAGGGAGGCACGCCGGGCCACGGCAACGGCTCAGGCGCCGTGGCGGGCCGCCAGGAAGGCCGAAACACCCTGCGCCGCCCGGTGCCCGGTGGCGAGGCAGGCCTGGAGCAGGTAGCCGCCGGTCGGCGCCTCCCAGTCGAGCATCTCACCGGCGACGAAGACGCCGGGCCGGCCCTTGAGCATCAGCCGCTCGTCGAGCCCTTCGAACGCCACCCCGCCCGCCGTCGAGATGGCCCGTGCCAGTGGCTGCTGCGCACTGACCTCGAGCGGCACCGCCTTGAGCAGCGCGGCAAGCGCCAGGGGCTCCGCCGGCAAGCCCCCCGGCACCTCGCGCAGGATCGCCACGGCCTGGGGCGCGAGCCCGAGCGCGCGGAGCGCATTGGCGCGCGAGCGGCCTTTCCCGAAAGCCTTGGCCAGCCGGGCTGCGATGCTCCTGGCATCGCCGTCGGGGCGGAGGTCGAGGCGCAGCGCCGCCTTGCCGTCCTGGGCGAGCACCTCCCGGATCGCCGGCCCGAGCGTGTAGATCGCCCCGCCTTCCAGCCCGTAGGCGGTGATCACGAGGTCGCCGCGCTGCCGGTTGTCGCCGAAGCCGATCTCGACGGTCTTGAGCGGCTTGCCGGCGAAGCGCTCGGCGAAGGCGGGGGACCAGCCGGTATCGATGCCGGCATTAGCCGGTGCGAGGTCGCGCACCTCGATGCCGGCGGCGCGGAGCGGCGCCACCCAGCCGCCGTCGGCGCCGAGCCTGGGCCAGCTCGCCCCGCCCATGGCGAGCACGGTGGCCTTCGGCCGGACCTGCCGCTCGCCGCCATCGGCGAGGCGAAAGCGCAGGGCCCCGTCGGCACCGAAGCCCTGCCAGTCGTGGCGCGTGTGGATCTCGACGCCCTGCCCGGCAAGCCGCGCCAGCCAGGCGCGGAGCAGCGGCGAGGCCTTGAGCGCCTTGGGGAAGACCCGGCCCGAGGAGCCCGTGAAGACCGGCTGGCCGAGCCCCTCGGCCCAGGCCCTGACCGCTTCGTTGTCGAACGCCTCCAGCATCGGCCGCAAGGTCGCGGCGGCCGGGCCATAGCGGTCCAGCATCCGGGCCAAGGGCTCGCTGTGCGTGAGGTTGAGCCCGCCCCGCCCGGCCATCAGGAGCTTGCGCCCGACCGTCGGCATGCGGTCGAAGACCGCAACGGCAAGCCCCTCGCCGCCCAGCATCTCGGCCGCCATCAGGCCGGCCGGGCCGCCGCCGATCACCGCGACTTCGATATCCTCTGCCATGGCGCGATCAGGCAGCGGCCGAGCGGCCGGGCAGGCGCATGGCGAGCTCGCCGAGCGTGGTCACGAGGTCGGCCAGAGCAGCGCCCACGGCCGCCATGCCGCCGTGCAGCCGATAGTCGCGCTCGTGGAGGAAAAGATCGCGGCGCAGCTCGATCTGCAACGCATGCAAGCCCTGCTCGGGCCGGCCGCAGGTCCCGGTGATGTGGCCGCCGGCGAAGGGGCGATTGGTCGCCACCCTGAAGCCGTGGCGACGCAGGACCGAGAGTGCGAGCTCGGTCACCGCATGGGACGCCGACGCGCCATGGCGATCGCCCACCACGATATCCACCGGCGGGCCGCCGGCGGGCACCGAGGCGCGCGGCATCGAATGGCAGTCGAGCAGCACGGCAGCCCCGTGCCGCGCCCGCAGGCGCTCGAGCTGGCTGGCCAGCTCCTGATGGTAGGGCCGATGCGCCGTGGCGAGCCTCTGGGCGATGTCGCTCGCCCGCAGCAGGCCCCGATGCACCCGGTTCCCGCCGACCCGGCTCGGGACGAGGCCGAGCCCGGCCCGCACCCGCGCGGTGATCTCGGTCGGCCAGGGCACCCGACCGTCCACCTCCTTCGGGTCGAGCTCGGCGGGCGACCGGTTGAGGTCGATCCAGGCCCGCGGCAGCAACGCCACCAGCATGCCCGCGGCCCGCTCGGCCGCCGGCGCCAGGACGAGATCGACCGGGCCGTCGTCGAGCGGCTGCAGTTGCGCCGGCGACAGCGCCAGGCTCTCCATCAGGCTCCTCGGGTAGCAGCGCCCGCTATGCGGGGAGGAAAGCAGCACCGGCAGGCGCATCCCGGCGCCGGGTCTCAGCTCGAACACCCCGCCTGCTCCAACGCCCTGATGATTGTCTGGGAAAGCCGTATCGACGGGCGCATCGGACCACAATCCGCCACGCCGTGCAATGACCGAGCGGGGCCCGCCATCCACCCCCTTGCCATGCTGCACCGTTCTGAGTAAATCGGCGCGTCGGGCGCGTAGCTCAGCGGGAGAGCACTACGTTGACATCGTAGGGGTCACAGGTTCAATCCCTGTCGCGCCCACCATCCACCCACCGACATCCCAGCCGATCAGTCCTCGACCCGGGCCAGTCCGGCCACCTCGTCCTCCGTGACCGGGGTGGCATAGGGCAGGTCGATGGTCGTCATGCCGCTGTTCTGGCCCGTGGCCCAGTCGCGCGCCACCGCCCCGGCACAGGCGAACATCACGGGATAGACGGCGTTCTCGTTGACCTTCACCGGCGCCACCCGGCGGATCGCCTCGATCGCTTCGACGGGCAGGCGATGGTCGCAGGAGACGGCTTCCAGCCGCACCGGGTCGATGCGCGGCGTGTGGAACGCCGCCTCGAGGTCCATGCCGTAGTCGATGCAGAAGGAGAGCAGCTGCAGCACGGTCGGCGGCACCCGACGCCCGCCCGCGGCACCGAGCGCCAGGACCGGCCGCCCGTCCCGCCGCGCCAGCATCGGGCAGGCATTGGTCAAGGGCCACTTGCCGGGGCCGATGGAGTTGGTCCGGCCGGGCTCCGGGTCGAACCAG